>DATCWO010000183.1:0-4704 GCA_036566325.1 Burkholderiales bacterium
CAAGGAATGGGAGCAACGCCCGCTGCTCGAAAAAGCGCTCGAGCGAACTGCCGACCTGTTCAGCTCACAGCTATAGCCTCATCGCGCAGCGCCTCGTGCCACTCAGTTCTTGAACGCTTCGATGGGCGAGTGGATTTTGATTTCGTCGCCCACCACCGAAAGGGCCTTGGTCATGCCGAAGTCGCTGCGCTTGATTGTGGTCGCGATTTCCGCACCGCACATTTCCTTTTTGAAAAAAGGATGCGCGCCACACTTGAAATTGTTCACCGTAAGGCGGACCGGCTTCGATACGCCCAGCAGCGTCAGGAAACCTTCGGCCGCGACAAGCTGGTCGCCTTCGAAAATCAGTTTCGCCGACCTGAAAGTCATGGTCGGATAATTTGCGGTATTGAAATACTCCTCGCCCGCCATTTCTTCGTCCCAGAGCGGGAAACCCATGTCCAGCGAAGCCACGTCGATCACCAGATTGACACTGCCCTGCTTCGCCGCGCGATCGAGCGCAATCTTGCCGGTCGTCTTGTTGAAGCGGCCGCGCTGGGTCGAAAAGCCCATATGGCTCACTTCGAACATCGGATAGGTGTGATCTGGATCGATGGTGTATTCGTCGGCGGCGAACGCGGGGACCACCATTGCACAGCCGATCAGCATCGATGCAAGCGGTTTCAGCATTTTTTCTCCACTATTTCGGCGCCACGATCAGACGGAATTTGATCGGCACCTCATCGGCAACGACGGAAGTGTCGGCCCACGCGCCGGCGCCGATGCCGTACTGCGTGCGCTGAATCGGGATGCTGCCTTCGAGTACGGCATTCGCACCGTCAGCCTTGTACTGAAATGGCACGACGACATCGCGCGTCTTGCCCTTGATGCTCATCTTGCCGCGGGCTTCGAAGCGGTTGTCACCCAGCGACCGGACGCCGCCGGCGTCGGCGACGAAATTCGCGGTGGGAAATTCGCGCACGTTGAACCAGCCCTTGCTTTTCACTTCATCGTTGGCGTCCCGGTTGCCCGCATCGACGCTCGCAACCTGGACTTCGATGAGCGCGCGTCCGGCCTCGGGCCGCGCGGGATCGAAGCTCACATCCGCGGTGAACTTGTCGAACTGCCCGTCCATGGCCGCGCCCATCTGCTTCGACGTGAAGGTGATGCGACTTTGCTCCGGCAACACCTTGCCGTACTCGACCGCCTGCGCATGAGTAGCGATCAATATCAGCGCGACCATCGGGACGAGACGATACGGAAGCAAGCGGTTTCTCCTAGCGGGCAATCAACATGCGATGAAGCATTCCGTCGCGATCGATCAACTGGTGCCAGAGCGCCGCGACAACGTGGCCGATCACGAACACAATGAAAGCGTAGTTCAAATACTGATGCACGAGCTTCAGCAGATCGCCGAGACCTTCATTCTTCTGGATGAGATTAGGCAGTGAGAGTACGCCGAACCACGCCGTCGAGAAACCGTAGGCCGAGCCCATCAACCAACCAGTCAGCGGCGCGGCCAGCATCAACGCGTACAGCACGACATGCAGGCCATGTGCTGCTCGCTGCTGCCATTGCGGCAGCGATGCCGGAAGCGGCGGCGGCGCGTGGCGCAAGCGCCACGCAAGTTGCAGCAAGACGAGGAAGAACACCGTGACGCCGGCCCACTTGTGATAGGCGTACAACTTCAATTGCTCCGGCGAAACCGGCAACTCCACCATGTAAATGCCGAGCGGAAACAGCGCCAATATCAGCACGGCAATCGACCAGTGCAGCAGCACGGCCGGCGGCGTATAGCGATCGACGTTCATGCGGAAGTTTTCTCGGGCAGGCGGCAATCGGCGCCCATGTTACTGCGGCGCGTGAATCATGTGTGTTCCCGCCAAGCGTGAGTTGTAACGGCCCGAAGTTCAGCGCAAAAAAAACGCGCCGCAGATGCGGCGCGTTGACGAAGTTCGATCGCGCTTCGTTAAAGCGCGAGCGGCCTTACCGTTCCATGAACTTGCGACGCATCGGACGCAGCACCCACAGTGCCATGAAAGCTGCAATGAAGTTCAGGACCGAAGCCAGCACGAACACGGCATACCAGCCGCCGGTCGTGGCCGCCAGCCAGGCTGAGATGGGCACGAGCAGGGCCGCAGTACCCTTGGCGGTGTACAACATGCCGGCGTTGGCCGCAGCAAACTTGGAACCGAAAGTGTCCGCCGAGGTGGACGGGAACAAGCTGTAGATCTCGCCCCAGGCGAAGAACACCAGACCGGTCAGCACCATGAACGCGATCGGATCATGTCCATAGTGGTACAGCGCCAGGATACCGACCGCTTCCAAGAGGAAGGCGATGAACATGGTCGGTTCGCGGCCGATCTTGTCCGAAATCCAGCCGAAGAACGGACGCGTCACGCCGTTCAGCACCCGGTCGATGGCTAGCGCGAAGGTCAGGCAAGGCAGCGTCAGACCGAGAAGGGTGACCGGAATATCGGCCACCCCCCAGTCCTTGGCAATCGAAGCGAGTTGTGCCGTCGCCATCAGGCCGCCGCCCGCCACGACGACGAACATGAAGTACATGACCCAGAACACCGGCTGCTTCAGCACTTCGGACGGCTTGTAGTGGCGGCTGGTCTGCTGCACTTCCGCCTTGACCTGCTTGGTTTCGTCTTCGCGCGGCGCGCTCAAAAGCATCGCGCAAAGCAGCACGATCAGACCCTGACCCAGACCGAACCACAGGAAGGTGGCTTCGTAGCCCTTCTCCGCGATCATCCAGGCGATTGGCAGAATGGTCAGCGCGGAACCGGCACCGAAACCGGCGGCGGTGATGCCCGCCGCCAGACCGCGGCGATCCGGGAACCACTTCAGTGCGCTACCCACGCAGGTGCCGTATACGGCGCCGGCGCCGATACCGCCGATGGCAGCCGAGACGTACAGAAGAGTGAGCGAATCGGCATAGGCGTTCATCATCCAGCTGATGCCGCACAGCAAACCGCCAAACAGAACAACAACCCGCGGGCCGTACTTATCGACGAACCAGCCTTCGATCGGGACCAGCCAGGTTTCGGCCAGAATGAAGATGGTGAACGCGATTTGAATCGAGGCGCGTCCCCACCCATATTTGTTGTCCATCGGCTCGACGAACAACGTCCAACCATATTGCAGGTTGGCGATCATCGCCATGCAAACCACACCAATTGCTAATTGGCCCCACCGTCCGCCAAATGGCGCGGATACTTCATTAAGAGTGGCGGCGTACGACTGACTACTCATTTGATTCAATTCTCCGCAATGCAAAAATAAAAAAGCGGTCGCCGGCTTCAGCGATCGCTTCATTCACTACTCGTTACTGCGGTTATTAAAAATTGTTACGCAGCGATAAAGCGCGCGATTTTGCATGCGCACCTCATAACCCTAATTGATTTACATCACACCGCCACAGCACAACACCGATTTGCGATGTGACCGCATTTGTTTTATTGAAATGCCATAGACAAACTCGACTTGCCGCAGCCCGAGGTCCGGCTTCGGCAATCCCAAAGTCGATCAGGAATTCTACGAATCAGGAGTGCGACTATTCGGTGCCTTCATAAACGTCGCCATTGAATCGCAACAGGCAGAAGCCATTACCAAATGGATCGCTCAATGTGACGACTTGGCCCCACGCGAAGTCCTCGACCGGCTTCTCCTGAATGGCGCCCGCGGCGATCGCACGCGCGGTGGCCGCATCGATGTCGTCCACCTCGAAGTCCAGATGCACCGGCGTCCAATGCCGCAGATAGTTGCGCTGCACGCTCGCGCCAGGTACCGCCAACGTGCCATCTGCTTCCGCAAGCAAATAGAGTCCGGACGATGCCCCCAGCAGTTCAGCAACGGTTCCATCGAAAAGGCGTCGCGAAAACTTGAGCGGCAGCGCGGCCTCATAGAAGGCAATGCCCTTCTCCAGATCGGGCACATCGATGTTCACCAGCAGTCGCATCGGGAACCTCACGCATGGACTGATTCTTCGTGGGCCGAAGACATTGCGTGCGATCAGGAATGCCGGCCCACGAGTTCGACTACGCGGGCCGAGACAGAATTCCCGTCGACGAGCAGTTCTCCCGCGGAGATCGGCAGCTTGAAACGACGCGGCCCGGAACTCCCCGGGTTGACATAGAGAACGTCGCCCCGCTCTTCGACAACCGGCTTGTGCGAATGACCGGAAACAACGACGCGAACCCCGGCAGCAGAGGGTGCAATATCAAGTTGCGCGAGATCGTGGATGACGTAGATGGACACTTCGCTCGCGCGCAACAACGCCGTTTCGGCCAGTCGCTCGGCCCACGGCCCCTTGTCGTTGTTGCCGCGAACTACAGTCAATGGCGCGATCGCGGCGAGCGTTTCGAGAATGGCGGAATCGCCGATGTCGCCTGCATGAACGATAAAGTCACTGCCTTGCAGAAAGGCTTTCGCTTCCGGCCGCAAAAGACCGTGCGTATCGGAGATCAGTCCGATGCGAAGCATCAAGGAGCGTCCATATGGTGTTGTATGGACTCGTGCAGTGCGACCTCATTCATCAGCGTGGTGCGGGGTTAGACCTTACGAGACAACGGCCGCCTCACATAACATGAGTCATTGCATCGAGCTGGTGTTCTTTTCGGTTGCTTCGACCGGTCGATTGCGCAATACCAGTTCGATACTGCGCAACAGCTCGGGGATCTCGAACGGTTTGCGCAGTACGGTCTGCCCTTCCACCTGTTC
>DATCWO010000189.1:0-6304 GCA_036566325.1 Burkholderiales bacterium
AAGTGTCTGAATGGACGCCAATAGCGCAACCTACAACTACAAGGTGGTGAAGCAGTTCACCGTCATGACGGTGATTTGGGGCATCGTCGGCATGTTCGTCGGCGTGCTCATCGCTGCCCAGTTCGTCTTTCCGGATCTGACCTACGGTATTCCGTGGTTGTCCTTCGGACGGCTACGTCCACTGCATACCAACGCGGTGATCTTCGCGTTCGGTGGCTGCGGCCTGTTCGCGACCTCGTACTACGTCGTGCAGCGCACCTGTCAGGCGCGACTGTTCAGCGATCGGCTGGCGTCGTTCACGTTCTGGGGCTATCAGGCAGTGATCGTGCTCGCGGTCATCACGCTGCCGCTCGGCATCACTTCATCGAAGGAATATGCCGAACTCGAATGGCCGATCGACATCCTGCTCGGCATCGTCTGGGTGTGCTACGCGATCGTCTTCTTCGGCACCATCGTCAAGCGCAAGGTGCCGCATATCTACGTGGCGAACTGGTTCTTCGGCGGCTTCATCCTCGCCGTGGCGCTGCTGCACATCGTCAACAGCGCGGCGCTGCCCGCCACCATGACGAAGTCGTATTCGGCTTATGCCGGCGTGCAGGACGCCATGGTGCAGTGGTGGTACGGCCACAACGCGGTGGGCTTCTTTTTGACCGCCGGCTTCCTCGGGATGATGTACTACTTCGTGCCGAAGCAGGCCGAGCGCCCGGTCTATTCCTATCGCCTGTCGGTGGTGCACTTCTGGGCGCTGATCTTCACTTACATGTGGGCCGGCCCACACCATCTGCACTACACCGCGCTGCCCGACTGGACGCAGAGCGTCGGCATGGTGTTCTCGCTCATTCTGCTCGCGCCGTCGTGGGGCGGCATGATCAACGGCATCATGACCCTCTCGGGCGCGTGGCACAAACTGCGCACGGACCCAGTCCTCAAGTTCCTGATCGTGTCGCTGTCCTTCTACGGCATGGCCACCTTCGAAGGCCCGATGATGGCCATCAAGACGGTGAACGCACTGTCGCACTACACGGACTGGACCATCGGCCACGTGCACGCCGGTGCGCTCGGCTGGGTCGGCTTCATCACCATCGGCTCGCTGTACTACCTGATTCCGCGCATGTACGGCCGCACGGAAATGTGGAGCACCAAGCTGATCACGCTGCACTTCTGGATCGCGACCATCGGTGTCGTGCTGTACATCGCCGCGATGTGGATCTCGGGCGTGACGCAGGGCCTGATGTGGCGTGCGGTCAACGACGACGGCACGCTGACCTACACCTTTGTCGAATCGACCAAGGCGAGCATGCCTTTCTACGGTATTCGTCTGCTCGGCGGCCTGATGTACCTCAGCGGCATGGTCATGATGCTCTACAACCTCATCAAGACGGCGTCGATCGGAGTGCGCGCGGATGCGCGCATTCCTCCGGTCGCAGCGGCCGCGCACGCGTAACGCAAGGTCTTATCGAAAATGGCACTCACACAAGAGAAAATCGAACGCAACGTCGCCTGGCTGATCGTCATGACCGTACTGGTCGTGAGCGTCGGCGGGCTGGTGGAGATCGTCCCGCTGTTCTTCCAGAAATCGACCACCGAACCGGTGGCCGGGCTGAAGCCGCCCACCGCGGTAGAACTGGCGGGACGCGACATCTACATCCGCGAGGGCTGCAGTAACTGTCACACGCAGATGATCCGGCCCTTCCGGGCCGAGACCGAGCGCTATGGCCACTATTCGGTGGCGGGCGAGTTCGTGTACGACCGCCCGTTCCTGTGGGGCAGCAAGCGCACCGGTCCGGATCTCGCGCGCGTCGGCGGCCGCTACAGCGACGAGTGGCATCGCATTCACCTGATCAACCCGCGCGATGTGGTGCCCGAATCGATCATGCCGGCCTATCCGTGGCTCGAGCGGACGGTCGTCGATAACAGTGACATCGAAGCGCGCATGAAGACCCTGCGCACGCTCGGTTTGCCGTACACCGACGAGGACATCGCCGGCGCGAAGAAGGCGCTCCTGGGCAAGACCGAGATAGACACGGTCATCGCCTATCTGCAAAGCCTGGGCATCGCCCTTAAAGATGGCAAGTGAGACGCAACCATGGAATTGTTGAACGATCTGCGTGTACTGATCACCGTACTGAGCCTCCTGTCCTTCCTCGGCATCGTCTTCTGGGCGTATCGGCCGAAGAGCCAGCTGCACTTCGAGCGCGCCGCACAATCGGTACTTGAAGAAGAAGAGCCGGGAGAAAGGCAATGACTGATTTCGTCAGCGGATTCTGGGAGTTTTACGTCGGGATAATCACCCTCGCGTCGGTCGTCGGTTGTTGGGTGCTGCTGCAGTCGCAGACGACGCGGCGGGTCAAGCGCTCGGAAGTCGAGACGACCGGCCATGTATGGGATGGCGATCTTGTGGAGTTGAACAACCCGTTGCCGAACTGGTGGCGCTGGCTGTACATCATCACCGTCGTCTTCGCTCTCGGTTATCTAGTGCTGTTCCCTGGCCTCGGTTTCTTCGACGGCACGCTGAAGTGGAGTTCCGCGCAGCGCTACCAGAACGAGCAGGCGCATGCCGAGCAGACCTACGGCGCGATATATGCGAAGTATCAGCAGATGCCAATCGAAGATGTCGCGGCCGATCCCGCAGCGCTCGCGATGGGGCAGAACCTGTATCTGAACAATTGCGCGCAGTGTCACGCGTCGGATGCGCGCGGCAGCAAGGGCTTTCCGAACTTGGCCGACCGCGACTGGCTGTATGGCGGCGACCCGAAAATCATTCATCAGACCATCGCTGCCGGCCGTACCGGCGTGATGCCGCCGATGGGTGCGGCGCTGGGTGGCGAGGGCACGCGCGACGTGGCGCATTACGTCATGTCGCTGTCTGGCCTGACCCACGATTCGATTCGCGCCGCGCGAGGTCGTGACAAGTTTGCGCAGAACTGCGCTGCCTGTCACGGTGCCGATGGCCGGGGCAATCAGATGATGGGTGCGCCGAATCTCACCGACAAAATCTGGTTGTACGGCGGTTCGGAGGCAACCATCACCGAGACGATTACCAAAGGTCGCAACAACGTCATGCCGGCATGGAAGGACTTTCTTGGCGAATCGAAGATTCACGTGCTCGCGGCTTATATCTGGAGCTTGTCGAACGAGCCGGGCGTGCGTGAAGCGGCAAAGGCGGAAGCCCTACAGCCAGTGCCAGTGAAAACAGGGGTGAACTAAAAAGTGAGTCGTCGACTGGAGGACATACCGGTCGTGCTGGCGAGCGCGGCGGATGAAGTGGAGCAATCGCTGTACGAGGTGCGCAAGAAGATCTACGCGCGCGCCGTGCACGGCTGGTTCGCGCGCTGGCGCTGGGCGCTGATCTGGCTCACCCAGATCGTGTTCTATGGTCTGGCCTGGTTGCCGTGGAACGGTCGCCAGGCGGTATTGTTCGATCTGGCGGCGCGCAAGTTCTATATTTTCGGTTATGTCTTCTGGCCGCAGGACTTCATCTATCTCACCGGGCTGCTGATCATTTCGGCGTACTCGCTGTTCCTGTTTACGGCCATCGGCGGGCGCCTGTGGTGCGGCTACGCCTGTCCGCAAACGGTCTATACCGAAATGTTCATGTGGATCGAGCGCAAGATCGAGGGCGACCGCCAGCGTCGCATGAAACTCGACGCCGAGCCGCTTTCGGCGCGCAAGGTGATGCTGAAGACAGCCAAGCACGCCGTCTGGATCGCGCTCGCGTTGTGGACCGGCTTCACCTTCGTCGGCTATTTCACCCCCATCCGCGAACTGTCAGTGCATGTCGCGTCGTTCGATATCGGCCCGTGGCAGGGCTTCTGGATGCTGTTCTATGCATTCGCCACGTATGGCAATGCCGGCTGGATGCGCGAGCAGGTATGCAAGTACATGTGCCCGTATGCGCGCTTCCAGGGCGTGATGTTCGATCAGGACACCATGGTCGTCACCTACGACACGAATCGCGGCGATCCGCGCGGCGCGCGCGGTCGCAAGGTGGATGCGAAAGCGCAGGGGCTGGGTGACTGTGTCGATTGCACGATGTGCGTGCAGGTCTGTCCGACCGGCATCGATATACGCGATGGCCTGCAGTACGAGTGCATCGGCTGTGCCGCCTGCATCGATGCCTGCGATCAGGTGATGGACAAGATGGGCTATGCGCGCGGGCTGATTCGTTATTCGACCTCGAATGCGGTCGCCAACGGCTGGGATTTCCGTCGCATGGTGCGCCGCGTTTTCCGTCCTCGCGTACTCCTTTACAGCGCGATTCTGGCCGCCATCGTCGGCGCGACCGTCGTGTCGCTTTATGTGCGCGTACCGCTCAAGGTGGATGTGCTGCGCGATCGTGCGAGCCTCATGCGCGAAGTCGAGGACGGTCAGCTGGAAAACGTCTATCGCCTGCAGATCATGAACACGCAGGAAGTGGCGCATCGCTATCGCATCACGGTGACCGGACTCGAATCGCTTCACGTCGCGAGTGAAGACGAAATCGATCTGCCGGCTTCTGCCTCGAAGCAGGTGCCGGTGCGCTTGCGCATGGACAGCGTGTTCGCCGACAAGGGCGCGCATAAGATATTTATTCAGGTTCAGGCCATCGATACCCCCGGCATCGCGGCGGTGGAAGACTCGGTGTTCCTGATTCGTTGAGAAGTGGTTGCCATGACAAATGCTGCTGAATCTGCACACCCCTGGTATCGGGACCGCTGGCCGTGGTTGCTCATATCCATACCGGCCATATCCGCCGTGCTGGGCGTCGCGATGCTTGTGCTCGCGCTGCAGTCCAACGACGGCCTGGTGGCGGACGATTATTACAAGCAGGGGCTGGGCATCAACGAAGTGCTCGACAAGAAGACCCATGCGAGCGAGCTCGGGTTGAGCGCGCAACTGAGCATCAACGCCGAACGCACCGACGTGCGCGTGCTGATGCGCGGGCAGAGTTTGCCTGCGGCGCGGCTTTTGCTACGCTTCGTGCATCCGACCCGGGCCGGCGAAGACCAGAGCGTGATACTCAAGCCATTGGGCGGATCGATGTACGAAGGCGTTCTTGTGCCGCCGGCCACCGGACGGTGGCATGTGATGCTGGAAGATGATGCAGCGACTTGGCGTTTGACCGGGGTGTGGCATACGGGCGCATCGCAATTGGTGCTCGAACCACCCGATCGAAAAGGAAAATAAGATGCAGCGCGCGATCTGGGTATTGTGGCCGTCTTTCATCGTGGCCGGCGTGGCCGAGGTGGTTTTCTTCACGCTTATCGATCCAATGAGCTTGCAGATATTCGACGAAGCGCACGATCTGGGCCGAACCACGGTATATTCGATCGCGTTCTTTGCGCTCTGGCTGTTTGCTGCCACATCGAGCGCGCTGACCTGTTTTTTTCAGCGCACCGCGGCGGAAATCAATCGCTGTCCGCTGACGCCGACGCAGCGGCCGGTTGGATGCCCAAAACGAGAAGAAAGCGACGCTTGTTGCTAAAAGATGCGGTCTAACTAAAAGGAGAAACGTATGTTCAAGCATGTATTGATTCCCGTCGATCGTTCACCCGTATCGATGAAGGCCGCCAAGGCCGGCATCCAGATGGCCAAGCGCCTGGGTGCTTCTGTCAGCATCTATCACGGCGTGGAGCTCCTGGATCGTTACTACGGCGACGAAGGCATCGCGATCAACCAGAATATGCTCAAGACGCTGAAAAAGCGCGTCCTCCAGGACGGCCAACGCATACTGAGCGAGGTTGAGGCTGTGGCCGAGAAAGCCGGCGTCTCGTGCGACACCGTGCTTGATGAGCCGGCTTCGCCGGCCGACGGCATCCTCAACGCGGCGAAGAAGCAGAAGTGCGATGCCATTTTCATCGGCTCGCGCGGCCATGGCGCGATCAAAACGCTACTGCTGGGCAGCGTGACGCAGAAGGTCCTGGCACAGTCCAAACTGCCGGTGCTGGTTTATCGCTGAGATAGATTAAAACCGGGAGCAACACGGAGAGCCGTGGGCGGAAAAGCAAACGGCTCTATCTGCTTCAGGTTTTCGCGGCTTCAGTGGAACGCTATCCCCGCGAGAGCGAGGGCGAGTTTGTTTTCGTTCTAAGCCTCACGGCCGAGCAGTTTGCGCAGCCCCTCGGCATCCTTGATCCGTACGTGTTTCTGCTGCACGGCAATCAGGCCCTGGTCCTGGAATTTGGAAAAGGCGCGACTGACTGTTTCCAGCTTCAGCCCGAGGTAGCTGCCGATTTCCTCGCGTGTCATGCGCAGATGGAATTCCGAAGCCGAATAGCCGCGTGCGGTGAAACGCTGCGACAGATTTAGCAGGAACGCGGCCAGC
>DATCWO010000207.1:0-8101 GCA_036566325.1 Burkholderiales bacterium
AGCCGCCACTGCATGGTGCGCAGCTCACCTTGTGAAACGCGATAGGCGGGCCAGGTGGTGTAGGCGAATTCGGCGCCTTTTTTCTGCGTCAAGTTGGGCAGGTCCTGCAAGCGAATGCGCTTGCCGTCTTCGCCGTGACAAGTCGAACAGGCGAAATCGAACGGGCCGGCGCGGTAGTAGAAAATCTCTTTACCCAGCGCGAAGGCTTCGCGTTCCTTGGCGTGCTTTTGCGGCGCGGCCATTTTCATGCCGCGCGACTGGCCGACGACATAGGCGACAAGCGCTTCCATATCGGATTGATATGAAGCACTGCCATAGGGTTTCTTGGTGACTTCTGCCCGATCGAGACCCTGCAATTGGGTCATGCAACTGACCAGGCGCGATTCGAGATCCTCGACCTTGCCGGTGTCGGCGAAGTAGCGCGGCATTTGCGCATAGGCGCCCTTGATCTTGCCGGGACCTTGTCCCAGGTCGCATTGCTCGAGCGACACATTCTTCGAGCCGCGCTTGGTTTTCCACAGCTCTTCACCGCGCAACTCGTGCAGTTCGGCGGGATTTCCGTCGGCGAGCATTTCGCGATATTGCTCAATGGCTGCCGCAGTGGCGTCCTTCTCCTGCGCGAACAGTGAGCCGGGTACGAGCAGTGCAAGGCTACAGCCGAAGTAGGCGAGGCCTCTTGATATCGCCGACATAGCGATTCCTCCTGTTAGGCGTTATGTGGTCGCCGGCGATGTTGTTCGCCTGGCTTTTTTGGAAGCGCGTGCAGTGCTCGTCTGGATTCACTCGGTGCGACAGGCACGCGCCTGCCGCACGACGAGGTCAAGGCGACTCTAGCTCGCGCCCAGAGTGATCTGGTCGGTGCGTTTGTCACCCTTGTTGTCTTCCCAGGTGATGGCGAGCTTGTCGCCGGCTTTCGCCCCTTTCACTTTGAACGCGAACACCGGGTTGCGCGAAACGGCTTGACTGATCGCCGCTTCGAATACCGTCTTACCGTTCAGTTCGGCGTGAATGTCCTTGATGAAATGCATCGGGACGAGCTCGCCTTCCGAATTCTTGCGTTGTCCAGTTTCCATCGGGTGCGACATGAGCACGCGCACGTCGGCGGTGTCGCCGTCCAGCTTTGCGCGTATTTTCATCGGGTCGGCCATGATTCCTCCGTTGTAGTTGTACGGTCCCGGCTAGCCGCCGCATCCGCCGATCGTGACTTTCACTTCTTTCGCGGTCTGGTAGTACTTGCCGTTCGCCGCAACCACCACGCGCACGTTGGACGATTCGCCCATCTTCACGCGGACGTGGACGTAAGGTACCGCGCCGTGCGAGACATTGAACGTGCCGACATAGGGGAAGGGATTTTTGTCGATCAGCACGGTAATACTCTGCGTGCCGGGAATGTTGCTGGTGATGTCGACCGGCACGACCGCACCGTTCTCGGCAATATCCGGCGCCTTGATGGTGATGTCACCGCTGTCCGCCGGCGTCTGGATTTCCAGGCTTTTCAGCGCGTCGGCCACCGTCTTGGCTTCGAATGCATTCTTATTCCATGTGGCGGCGAGCGCCTCCGAGGGGCGCAGCAGCCCGGCCGCAAGACCTGCGACCAGAACGCTCGACATGCCGGCGCCTTTCAGCGCGACGCGGCGGGTTCGATCCATTGGTAAGACTCCTTTGTGAATGTCTGGCGAGGCAAGTGCCCTCGCATATCCCCGAATCAGGAAGCGCCTGCTTCCAGCAGCTTTATTGCGAAATGGCCCAATGACCGATGGGACAAGTTTGTAGAGTACTGAAAAGATAGCCAGTTGATCAAGGCGCGCAGACCATATTCCAAACTGGCATTTGCTTTGAACTACAAGTGATTAGGTGTGGGATCAGGTGGCAGGATGGACGAAGTGGCCGGATTTGCCGCCCTGCTTTTCGAGCAGCATGATGCCCTCGATCTGCATGCCGCGATCGACCGCCTTGCACATGTCGTAAACGGTGAGCAAGCCCACGCTTACCGCGGTCAGCGCTTCCATTTCGACACCGGTACGGCCGCGTGTTTCCACAGTGACGAGCAGCGACACGGCATTGGCCTGCTCATCGGTTTCGAATTCGGCACTCACTTTGGTCAGCGCGAGCGGATGGCATAGGGGAATCAGGTCGGACGTCCGTTTGGCGGCCTGAATCGCCGCGATCTGCGCCACGCCCAGCACATCGCCTTTTTTGGCGCTGCCCGAGAGAATGAGTGCAAGCGTTGCCGGCTGCATCAGGATTTTGCCGGTCGCCCGCGCGATCCGGTGCGTTTCGGACTTGTCGCCGACGTCCACCATATGGGCTTTGCCGCTAGCGTCGAAGTGGGTAAGGCTCATCGTCATTCTGCGTGCGTTGGAGAAGTCGATTATGCCTGAGGGCTGCGGGAGGCGGTCGCTGCCACAGGACCGACTTGGGGCGGAACCAAGTGATCGACCCGGCTATCATACGCACCGTGCGTTCGATTCTCTATCCGCTGCTGGCCCTCGCGCTCGCGCTTCCGGCGCCGGCCTATCCGCAAAACCTTCCCGATCTGGGCGAGTCGTCGCAGGCGGAGTTTTCGCCGCAAACGGAACGCAAGCTCGGCGATTCGTTCATGCGCGAAATCCGGCGCGACCCGGCCTATATCGAGGACCCGGAGGTCACGGAGTACATCCGTGCGGTCGGTCGCCGCCTGATCGCGGCGACTCCCGAAACGGCCGGCATCGATTTCGAATTTTTCGCCGTGCGCGATCCGAATATCAACGCGTTTGCCATGCCCGGCGGGTATGTCGGCGTGCATTCCGGGTTGATCACCGCCGCGATGGTGGAATCCGAATTCGCTTCGGTTCTGGCGCACGAAATGGCGCACGTGACGCAGCGACACATCGCGCGCCAATTACAGAATCAGAGCCAGATCGGCGCGCTTTCGATGGTCGGTATGGTGCTGGCCATGCTCGCGGCCAAATCGAATCCGCAAGTCGCGCAAGCGGCCGTCGTGGCAGGCACAGCCGCGCCGGTTGCGGCGTTCCTCAATTACAGCCGCGACTTCGAGCGCGAAGCCGATCGCGTGGGCTACCAGATTCTGCGCGCGGCGAATTACGACGTGCAGGCCATGCCGACTTTTTTTGAGCGTCTGCAGCGCAACACGCGACTGTACGAAAACAATGCGCCGGGCTATCTGCGCACCCACCCGCTGACGACGGAACGCATCGCGGATATGCAGAATCGGGCGCGCGAAGCCGGTCCGGTGAAGCTGCAGCCGGACAGTCGCGATTTTCAGATCGTGCGGGCGAAACTGCGCGCGCAACAGGGCGACGCGCGCGAGGCCGTGGCGTTTTTCCAGGAGGCGCTGGAGGATGGACGCTATGCGGATCGCGGTGCCGCGCGCTATGGCTACGTCGTGGCGTTGTTGCGTGCGCGCGATTTCGAGCGCGCACGGGCGCAATGGGCCGAATTGCGCAAAGGCGCCGAAGCGCATCCGATGTACGACACGCTTGGCGCCCAACTGTACTTCGCGGTGGGGGAACCGGCCGCCGCGGTGCAGTTATTGGAAAAGTCGATCAAGACCTATCCGCACAGCGTGATCGTGAGACTCGCTTACGCGGAAGCATTGCAGCAGACGGGCAAACATCGCGACGCAGTTGCGCTGTTGCGCGATCTGCGCGCGGACCGACCGCATGAGTTGCATCTCTACCAACTGCTGGCGCAGAGCTATTCGGCGTTGGGGCAACGCGTCGAACAACATCGTACGCTAGCCGAGTACTACTACATGCAAGGCAGCCTGCCGGGTGCGATCGAGCAGTTGCAATTGGCTCAGGCAGCCAAGGACGCGGATTTCTATACGCTATCGGCGGTGGATGCGCGCTTGCGGCAATTGCGCGCCGAACAGTTGCAGGAAGTGAAAGACCGTAATCGCTAGCACGGACAGTTTTGATTTTCCGTTCGTCCTGAGCGTCGAAGGATGAACCGAGGGGTGCCGCACACATTTCAGGAACGGCGCGGTGCGTCGAGATAGGCTTCGTACAACAGATCGAAGGTTTTCTCGCACTCCTGCAACAGTTCAGCATCGTTTGCCGCGCGTCGTCGGGCGCCGCTCAGCAGCGTGTCCACGCCGGCCGCCTCCGCCACGTTCCGATCGCCGATATCGAGTGCGCGCACCAGCATGCCGATGCGCATCAATGCCGGCTCGCTGTCGCGACCGCAGTAGGACAGCAGTTCCTCGTACGTCACATGCGTACGGCTGTTATGGAAATCCGCTCCTTCGTAGCCGTAGGTAACTGCGTCGAGCGGGGCGTTCTCGGTCAGGTCGAGCCACAGCATGGTCGCTTCGGGATCGACGAAGCGGCGGATTAGCCACGCGCTTGCCAGTCGGTCGGCATAGAGCGGACGGCGCGTTGCCCATTTGCGATGGAGATAGCGCCGGGCGCGCACGCGCGTCACGCCGGTCTGGGGAAAAATCAAACCATGGACACGGTGTTCAAGCGTACTCAGGCGGTCTTCCGCCTGAACCGCCGATGCGCAGCCGTAGAAATCGAGCGAGCGAATGCGATTGAGTTCGCGCCGCTGCTTGGCGAGGACGCGCCCGAGCGCGCTGGGGTCGGCCATGCCGATACTCGACTCGATGCCCCCCAGGGTTTGCAGCAGTGCGGCGTATTGGGCGCTGCGATCAAACAGCGCCTGCATGCGGGTCGCCTGCGCTGCATCGAGACTTTCCAGCGCGACCACTTCGGCACTGCAGTCCGAGCCGATCAGATATTCCGCCAGACGCTGCAGACTGCGTCGATGCTCGGCGGTGTCCGGCAGCAGATAAACGCCTTCGCGCAATGCCGCTGCGCCCAGCGTCTCCAGTGTGCGCAGCATGGCCATGCGCGTATTCGCCGCCTCCTGCGGGAGTTGTGTAATCAGCGCGAGCCAGCGCGGCGCAGAAGTTCGGGAGGGTGGGGTAATCATCGAAACGGGAGGACGGGAGCGTGCGGCAACGGTTCGAAGTGTAGCAAGTACCCCTTCTTGGCAGATGCCTTTTGTTGAAGCGGCCCGCGGAACTCGCTATAAAGCGGCAACGCAATTGCAACCAGGAGTAGCTGAAATGGATTTCGACAAAGACCTCGACGCGCGCGGCCTCAATTGCCCGCTGCCGATACTGCGGACTAAAAAAGCGCTGGCCGACATGTCCGGCGGACAGGTGTTGCGCGTTCTTGCCACCGATCCCGGTGCGGTGAAGGACTTTCAGGCCTTTGCCAAACAGACTGGCAATGCGCTGCTGGAACACAGCGAGGCGAACAACGAGTTCACCTTCTTCATGCAGAAGAAGTAGCGATCAGGGTGGGGCAGAAGAAGCTCGTCATTCCGGGCAAGCGTGTGAGCCGAAGCCCTCGCGAAAGCGGGGGGCGACCCGGAATCCAGGGCACCGCGACGAAGTGGTGTGGCTCAAGGCTCCGACTTTTGTGTGCGACCCTCGTTTCCCGATTGCGGCAGCACGATCTGCACGATCACGCCGTGCCCATCATCGCGATTGCGCGCCACGGCGCGGCCGCGATGAAACTCGGCAATCAGGCGGACGATGAACAGGCCCAGACCCAGATGTGGTGTGTTGCGCTGGGTAGCGGCAGCGTCGCCGCGCATCGATACCATCGATTCGAACAGTCGGCCCTGCATCGCGGCGGGCAGTTCGGGCCCTTCGTTGCTGACCGACAGGCGCACCTCGGCTCCTTCCAGCGCCAGTGCCACTTCGATGAGGCCATCGGGTGCGCTGAAATCCATGGCGTTCTCGACCAGCTTGTCGAGCGCTTGTGCAATGAGATCCGGCGAGCCGTTGATTTCGATGCGCCGCTCCGGCAGCTGCAACGCGAAGCGATACGCCGCAAACGCGCCCGTATAGCCGGCCACGCAGCCGCTCACGACGCGGCCCAGATCGAAGCGTTCGCGTTCGGCATGACGCAGCATCTGCTCCAGCCGCGTCGCTTCCGCGATGCGGGTGAGAATCAGGTTCAGGCGTTTCACGCCTTCTTCGGCGCGCGTGATGTAGACCCGCGCGCTGTCCGGCACGGTTTCGCTTTTCAGATTTTCCAGCGACGAACTTACGACCGCCACCGGCGTGCGTAACTCGTGCGATAGGCGGTCGGCCATGCGTTCGAGGTAGCCGGTGTAATCGGACAGGCGGTTGAGCATGGCCGAGAAGCTGCGCGACAGGTCGCCGATTTCATCGCCGTCGCGCGCCGCCGGCAATACGTGCAGCACGCGGCCTTGCGAGTCGATCGCCTGTTCCGTTTCGTCGCGCAGCCGGCGCAGGCGGCCGGACAGGCTCGATGCAAAGAGAAACAGCGTGCCGGCGCCGAGCAGAAAGACGGCGAGCGTGACCGCGATCAATTGCTCGAACGCGCGGTTGCGCAGGCTCAACACCGCGTTGGTCGTTTCTTCTACAACCACTGCGCCGATCACCTGATCGCCGCTCCAGATCGGGTGCGCGGCCGAGAGGACGACCGCGCGACGGTCAGACGTCTGCCGCCAGCGCGAGGCCGGCACGCCGCTAAGTGCCGAGTACACCTCCTTGCCGCCGGATAGCAACTCTTCGGGCAACGCGTCGTCGAAATCTTCACGCGGCCGTTCGAGCAACAGTGTGTAGAGCGGACGCAACACAGCGTTTTCGAGTTGCGCCCAGAGACCCTGAGGGCGGTTCTCGTTCGCTGCCGGATCGCGGCGCAGACCGCCTTCCAGCGCGAGCAGCCGATGTTGACGATCGATGACCCAGATGCGCGAATTCGACCGCCGCAGACCCTTGACGATTTGTTCGACTTCGCCGGTTGCGCCGGTTGAGCCGGGCCATTCATCGGCAACGGGATCGGCCGCGCGCCGTTCGAGCAGGCTCGGTCGATCGTGCAAGGTCGTCGCGACCGCCCGCGCAGTCGCGAGCAGGACCTGTTCCTGGCCGGCGCGCAAGACGCTTTCCATTTCACGCACGAAGCCGTAACCGACCAGCGGAATGGCGAGCAGCACCAGTGACACCAGCAGCAGCTTGCTGCGGATGCTGAGTCTCAACGGCGGAAAAATGCGCATGCGCTAAGGAAGCTCTGATTAAGGTTTATCGATTATGGGCATCGCCAATTCGCTGCGACGAAGACATCGATTATTTTGCCCTCGCGCGTACAGCCATGTGCCGGCGCGTGGAGCAGGGGCCCCTTTAGGGGGTGCGACCGCAAAGGCACATGAGGGAACGCGAAATGAACCGGCCCATCACAGCCCGCTGCGGGGTCGCATCCATCGATGAAGCCGATGGAACCTGCTCCGCCCTTCGCGATCCCGCACGCGCGACCATACTGGGCACTTGATGGGACTTCCCTAAAGATTACTCGACCGTCCAGCGGTAGCCCATGCCGTAGACCGTATCGATGGCGTCAAAAGCCGGGTCGACCGCGACGAATTTCTTGCGCATGCGTTTGATGTGCGAGGTGACCGTTGCGTCGTCCACTACGAGATTCGCCTCCGACATCAACTGGTCGCGATTCTTCACATGGCCCGGATATTTCACCAGCGCATTCGCCATCCAGAATTCGGTGAGCGTGAGATCGACCGGCTGATCGCGCCATTGCGCCGTCATGCGCTTGAGGTCGAGCCGTAGCGGTCCGCGCACGATCAGATCTTCCGCGTTGCCCGGCGTGGCGAGCACATCCACGCGACGGAACAGCGCGGCGATGCGCGCCAGCAGATGCGGCATGCTGACGTCCTTGGTCAGGTAGTCGTCGGCACCCAGCCGCAAACCCGAGACCAGATCGAAGTCGCTGTCTCGTGCGGTGAGAAAAATGATCGGTAGCGTTTCAGACAGCGCGCGCAGTTCGCGCACCAGCGTGAAGCCGCCATCCACTTCAGCGCCCAACCCGATATCGACGATGGCCAGATCCGGCAGGCGGGTCTTGAATGTGCTCAGTGCCTGCGGCCGATCCGGATAGGTCGTCACGTCGTAACCCTGCCGCCGCAATGCGTCGGCAACGTTTTCGCGAATCGCGGGGTCGTCTTCAACGATAGCGATGCGGCGACTCATGATGTGCTCTCTTTGTGCTCGAACGCGATGACTATACCTGAGGCGGGCGTGGGACTTGGTCGGCGTGCGCAGAAGTCATTT
>DATCWO010000231.1:0-17997 GCA_036566325.1 Burkholderiales bacterium
GCTGGTCATGCGGTCAATTTGCGCCGGGGCAACGCCCGGTACATGCAGCACCAGCGGGACACGCACCTGCTCCTCGGTGAAATCCGAGTTATGGCCCCAGCGGCCCTTCTCCATAAATTCTTCGCCGTGATCGCCGGTGATGATCACGATGGTGTTGTCGAGCAGCTTCTCGCGCTTGAGATAGTCGAAGACGCGCGCGAACTGTCTGTCGAGATGATTGCAGGCGTTGATGTAACGATTCTTGATCAGACCGATATCGCGTTCGAGGTCCACGGTCGCGTAGTTCAGATCGTCGAGGTACGGTTTCCGAATCGCCGATTCCGGCGGAAACTCGTAGCGTGCATGCGGCGATTCGAAGAACATGAAGCGCATGAACGGCTTGTTCGGATCGCGCCGATCGAGCGACGCTAGCAACTTCGCCACGTTGCGCTCATCGCGCTGCCAGGTCGGGCCGTTCGAATCCTCGTGCAGCGAGCTGGTCGGTATTTGCGAAAAAATCGTGCGGTCGAACTCTGGATAGGTGAATTTCGCGCTGGTGTAGGCCTCGATCTGATAGCCCTGCTGCTGCAGCACATCGATCAGCGCGGGGCCGCGGCGTTGCGCCAGCATCGGGAACCAGTAGTTGCCGTACAACCCGAAGAACATGCTGAACAGCCCCATGCGCGTGCCGTTGCCACCGCTGTAGTGACGTTGATAGTGCACGTTGTCGGCGGCGAAGGCCGCGGTGTGCGGCATGATTTGCGAATCGAGCATGTCCCAGCGCCATGACTCTGCGACGAGCCAGACGACATTGAGCGGTTTGGCCGGTGCCTCGACGCGCAGCGGCGCGGCCGGATAATTCAATTGCATCGTCTCGCCGGATGCCACGCGCACCGCCTGCCGCTGCGGCGCTTCATAGCCGAGTTTTTTCGCCAGCTTTCTGAATGTGGTCGGCTGATAAAGCGGAAACGCTTTCGACGCGAGCACGATCGGCGCCTCATGCGTCATGAAGGCCAGGCCGAACGCGCCATGCTGCAACAACGCAACGGTGACGAGCGACACGATCGCGGTACGAGCAAACGTCCGGCGTCCGCCGAAGCGCTCCCAGCGCGGCTGCACCAAACGTCGCGCACCGGCAGCCAGTCCAGTCTGCAACAGGACGATGGCGACGGCGAACGCAATGACCATATAAAGCGCCGACCCACTGCTGCCCATCGATTCCAGTCCGCCCGGCGTGGTCAGTAAGTTCCACACGAAGCCGTTGAGGTGGAAACCGTACATGCGATAGACCTGGCCATCGACGAACAACGCCATGCACAACAGGCTGAACAATGCCACCGCGACGACCAGGCTTGTAACGACGGTGCGCGTCGGCGTCATCAGACGATTGGCAATCGCCGCGACGATGCGCGCCACCGCCCACACCGCCAGCGTGTAGAAAGCGCCATAGACAACGAACATAGCTAAGCTGAAGAGTGCCGCCTGGGGCGTGCTCTGCGGCACCACGCCGAGGTGCACCGACAGCGCGAGCAGCACGATCGGATAGTTGAGCGCGGCGTAAAGGCCCAGCGTCGTGCGCAGACCGGCGTTGTATTTCAGATGTTTCACGAGATATAGGGCCGTCGACGGGTTTTCGATTACGCGTGGTTCGCCAGCGGCGCCACATTTGCCCTACCAGCTTTAATCATGCCTGATGAGCCTTAAGAGAGGCTTATTAAGTGGACCCAATCGACGAACAACACATCCGTCGAATATTTTGGCGGCGTCTCGCACCGACAAAGGCGCATCCGCCAGACCAGCGGTCGGAACGCCGCTTCGACGGCCGCGTGCCGATTCAGGCCGGATCCTGCGGCATCGGATGCACCGCCGCAGTTCGCTCAACCTCATCACCTTGACTCTCGAGCGCGGTGCGTGCGGCACGCGCCTGTGTGCGCAATAAGCGATCGAACAGGCGCGGCAACATTCCGGCGAGACGGGCGAACGACGACTCCGCGAAGCCGAAAGTCCGCTCGGATGCGTCGTCTTCGATCGCCTGCACGATGTGCATGGCGACTGTCTCCGGATCGTCGAATACCATTCCCGTTCGTTCGGCATAGCGATGCACGGCGGCGCTGTTCATCGGCGTACGTGTTGCGCGCGGCGCGACGTAAGTGACGCCGATGCCGCGGTCGGCAAGCTCGCGTCGTAGCGCTTCCGAAAAGCCGCGCAGACCGAACTTGCTCGCCGAATAGGTCGTGAAATAGGGAAATCCCATCGCCCCGAACACCGAGCCGACATTGACGATTCGCGCACCTGCAGCCAGATGCGGCAGCGCAACGGCGGTCAGTGCCATCGGCGCAACGAGGTTCACCGCGATCAGTTGGTGTATCGACGACGGCGTGCCATCTTCGAAGCAACCGAACTCGGATACACCGGCGGCATTGATCAGCAGATCCAGACCGCCCAGCCGTTGCAAGACGTTCGCCATGAGTTCGGCATGCCCATCGGTCGACGTGAGATCGAACACCATCGCATCGGCATGCAAACGTGCGGCGAGCCACGCCAGGCGCTCGCGATCACGCCCGACAAGAACCAGCCGCGCGCCCTTGGCCGCCAGTTGTTCGGCAAGCGCGCGGCCGATGCCTCCGGTCGCGCCGCTAAGCAGCACTCTCGCACCGTGAATCTTCATGTCGCCTCCCTCACGCACGGCACGCGCTTCGCATCGAGCCCGCGAAAGATGTCGCCGTACAGCTTGTAGAACATGCTTGCGCCATGGGCGACGGCCTGGCGGTCACCCGGTTCGTCGAGCTTGTTCACCAGGCCGGCGAAATACTTGATGTGGCTCTGATCAAGGCTTCCGTGCGAACTGAGGTAGCTGAATGCGTTGGCGGGCAGGTCGAGTGCCGCACGCAAAGCCTCGGCGGCCTTGCTCGCCAAACTGACGCTCGTCCCTTCGAGCACCAGCACCATGCCGAGAAATGCCACCGGGCTGCCGCGCGCGATCGTGTCATATGCGTAAGCCACCATGAGTTCGACCGGTGCAGAAGGCGTGCCGTGTCGCACCTGCTCGGCATCGACCCCGCATACGCGCAGATCGTTGAGAATCCATTCCTGATGTCCGCGTTCCTCGCTGATGTATTCGGACATCGCCTGACGCAGCCATTCCAGTCGCTCGGGCAGCCGTGCGCCGCATGCCATCAACAACGGCAGCGTGTGCTTGACATGATGGTAGGCCTCGGCCAGAAACGCGGTGTATTCGACAAGCCTGAGGCGACCGGCCACGCCGTCACGCAGAAATGGAATGGCGAGCAATGTGTCGCGCTCGCGCTGTGTTGCAGCGAGCAGGTCGTCGTGATAAGTCATGCGTTCTCCATTTTGTAGAGTTGGTCGATGCGGTCGCCGTAGCGCGCAAGCAGTGCCTCGCGCCGCAATCTGCCGTTCGAAGTCGCCTCTCCATTCCCAGCAGAGAAGGCGGCATCGGCTGCAATCCAGTGGCGCACCTGCGCGTAATGCGGAAGTGCGCGGTTCGCCGCTGCGATGGCGGCTGCGAGGTGCTGCGGATCACGCGGGACGATCACGGCCGATAGCCACGGCTTGCCCTCGCCGAAGACGGCGGCCTGCGCAATGGCGCGTTGCGCGGTCAATTCGCGCTCGACCCACTCCGGCGCGACATTGCGGCCGAAGGCAGTCACCAGCATGTTGCGCCGCCGTCCGGTGAGGTGCACGAAACCGGCGTCATCGATATAACCGAGGTCGCCGGTCAACCACACTTCAGCCGTCCCTTCCCGATCGCCGACATAGCCGAGCGCCGTGGCGCCCGCGACACGCAGTTCGCCATCGCGCGCGATTTCGACCGTGGCATGCGGCAGCACACGACCGACGCTACCGTCGCGATCGGCACGCGGCGTGTTGAGCGCCACGACCGAAGCGCACTCGGTCAAGCCATAACCTTCATAAACAGGTAGGCCGCAAGCGCGCGCGCGCCGCAACAGCGCTACCGACAACGGCGCGCCGCCCACCGCGATGAAACGCAAGCTTGAGATCGGCGCGTTGCCCTCTTCCAGCGCCTCGACCAGGCCGACGAGCATTTGCGGCACGAGAATGGCGGTCGTGACTCGATAACGACGCATCGCCTCAAGCAGCGCCCCGCCGTCAAACGCTTCCATGCCGCGCAACCCGATCCGTTCGGAGGGCAGGACGACAGTGCGTGCGCCGGCAAGGCGTTGCGCATACAGGCCGCCGATGTTTTCCAGCAACGTTGCGAGCGGCAACGCGCACAGATGCACATCGTCGCGATGAAGTTCGCAGGCTGCAACCAGCGACGAGGCCACCATTTCCATCGCGCGTGCACTGAGACAAACGCCCTTCGGCTCGCCGGTGGTGCCGGACGTGTACGTAATTTTCGCGGTGCCGGGCGGCAGTGCGCGCGGCGTCGAGACGATGCATGTTGCACGCAATTCATGACCGGCGATTTCTATGGATTCGTGGTGAGCGCTATGCGACGACGGATGCTCGGTGGCATCGTGTCGATCGCTTAAAATCCAATCTGCGCCGCTGTCGCGCAAGGCGTGCCGGCGTTGCGCGGGGGTGAAAAAACGTGGCAGGGGCACGACCGGTATCGCGCTATCCAGCGCGGCGAAATCGGCAATCGCCCAGGCCGGACTGTTATCCATATCGAGCGCGAGCACGCGCGGCCGCATGCGCTCGTACATCTGGCGCACTTGCTCCATTTCGCCTGCCACTTGTCCGGCGGTAAGCGCGCCACGCGGCCCGATCAGCGCGAGACCCTTCATGCCGCCTTCTCGCCGCACCGGTTCAAGGCAATCCGTGATTCATATATGGATACGGCACACACACGCGGACTGCTGCGGTAGTAGTCACCCCAATCGTCACGCGCCTCTTCAGGCAGGGCTTCGAGTAATGCCGATCCGAGATCGACCAGCGGGATGCCGAGCCGGCGGAACGAATTGCGTAACGCCGCCACTCCGGTAAACACCACCCACTCGAACGGCGCGGACGACAGGTAGTGCGTCAGGGCGGCGATCAGTTCTCTCGCCGTGGCGGGAGATGCCGCGGCGAGATTACCGACTTCGACGACGCGCGCACGGGTGACCGTGCCGCCCATCGCGCTCGACAGTGCCGCCTCGACGGGCTGCTTGAGGTAGGACTCGAGGAAGAACCGTCGTTCCCGCTCAGCGGCCCGCAAACCGCAAGCGATGATCAGCCGGCCGTGGTCATCGCGCGCCCCCAGCAGCGTGGGCATGAACTGCCGAATGTGCGCTTGATGTGCGACACGAAAATGTGCCGCGATAAACGCTTCGGCCTCTTTACGACTCGGACCGCTCTGCGCAACAAGACAACGTCTCGGCACCGTTTCGCGCTCAACGCGCGCCTTCCCGTATTCCATACAGCCTCCCGCTATCCCGTGGCAGAGGCATGTTAAGAATCAGGAGCGCGAAGAAATGTCGTGGATGTGTGAAGTTTTTGTGAAGATGGAAAACGTCGGGCTACAGCATCGAGCGCGTGGGCGATGCGGGCCCGCTCAGGCCGACTCGGATGACCCGAAATCGACGGTGAACGTCGTGCCTTCGCCAGGCTGGCTGGCAACTCCGATGCTCCAGCCGAAGCGGGTGCAAAGTCGCCTGACAATCGCCAGTCCGATGCCACTGCCTTCCCGCCGGGCATTACGACCACGAAAGGAACGCTCGAAAATATGCGGCACGTCCTCGGCGGCGATGCCGATCCCGGAATCGTTGACGCTCAGCGCGTGTCCGTCATAGCGCACGGTGATACGGCCGTGATCGGTGTAGATGAGCGCGTTCTTCAGCAGGTTGCCGACGAGCAATGCCAGCGCGGTACGATGCACCGACAACACCGCGCCCTCGGGGATATCGATCTCCAGCCCGATCCCCTTGGCCTCCAGCGCTGAATCGAATTGCGCGGCAATTTCGGACACCATTTCGTACAAGGCAACCGATTCGCGCGCGGCCATCGGCGCTTCGCGCGCCAGCAGCAGCAAAGCTTCGACCACTTCGACCATGCGATCGGTGCCTTCGAGAACCCGTTGAATACGCGAACGCGATTTCTCGTTCAACGATGCATCATTCAGCAACAGTTCGCAGCTGGATTTGATAATCGTCAGCGGCGTACGCAGTTCATGGCTGACGTTCGCAGTGAATTCTTTCTCCCGGCCCAACAATTCGGCGACGCGATCGGCATACTCGTCCAGCGCCTGCGCGAGCGTCACCACTTCCGCGTCGCGATAATCCGGCGCCAGCACGGGCTGCGCGACTGCCGGATCGAGCTTTGCAACACGCTGGGAGAGATCAGTCACCTGCCGCACCAGCCGGCCGGCCACCCAGATGCCGGCCCACACCAGCACCGCAATGGAGATAGCGACACCGAACAACATGAAGATGCGGAATTCGTTGACCCGATCTTCGTGACGGGTCGCATCGTAAAGCAGGTAATAGACGCCATCCTGCGTCGGCTGCACATCGACGTGAAATTCGCGTTCGCCAATATAGAACTCATGCAGCCCCGGACCGAGCTCGCGCAAATACTCGGGCAGCGCCGCGCCGTCTTCCGGCGTGCGCACGATGTAGCGAATCAGACCGCCCGGCACATCGCCCGGCGCCCGACTGAGCACGCGCTCGGCTTCGTCGAGCAGAATCCGGTCGATGAAATTTTCTTCCTGGTACTCGACGATGAACAGCACGGCGATCGTCTGCAACACCAGCAGAAATGCACCGACCATGATCACGCCGATTGCGACCCGGTTGCGCAGGCCTGTGCGGGCGGAATTGACATTCGCCATGTCAGCCTCGATCGGCCGACGCCAGGCGGTACCCGACGCCGTGCATGTTCTCGATCGGATCGGCAGCGCCGGCCGCCTGAAACGCGCGACGGAGCACGTACATGTGGCTGCGCAGGGTTTCGCTGGAAGGCAGTCGATCGCCCCACACCGCCTGCTCAAGATCGGCGCGGGTATAGACGCGCGCAGGCTGGGTCAGCATGAGTTCGAGCAGGCGCAACGGCTTGGGCGGCAGGCGCACCGACTTGCCGTTCACCGTTACCGACAGCGTCACAGGATCGAACACGATCGCGCCATGCTGCAGAGCCGTGGGCGCGGCGCGACCCACGCGGCGCTTGTGCAGCGCCTGCAGACGCGCCTCGACTTCGGCGAGCGCGAAGGGTTTGGCGAGATAATCGTCCGCGCCGCTATCGAAGCCTTCCAGCTTGTCTTCCAGCGTATCGCGCGCGGTGAGCATCAATACCGGCGTGTCACGCTGCGCATCCTCGCGCAGCCGGCGACATAGCGTCACGCCGTCGATCCCGGGCAGATTGAGATCGAGCACGATGGCATCGAAGTCCTGCGTCACGGCCAGATGCAATCCCGTCACGCCGTCGAACGCCGCATCGACCGTATGGCCATGCGATTCCAGGTAATCGCACAGATTGGTGGCAATGGAACCTTCGTCTTCGATAATGAGGATGCGCACGGTCGGCGTGGGGAAATTCGACATGCGCATTCTAGCCGCGCTCAACCGACGAATCGCAACCCATCGACAATCTTCACCCGGGCGGCGCGCCGCATCGGCAGCAACGCGGCGGTGACGCCGACAATCAGCGCGCAACCGGCCTGCAGCGCGACCGTCGATGAACTGATTTCGAATATCGGAAACAGTGTCCCCATCTGCGCGGCGAACCAGTGACCGATCGGGAAGGTCAGCGCGATGCCCAGCGCGGCGCCGGCGAGCGCAATCGCCAGCGATTCGCCGAGGATCAATCCGCCGACAAACACCGGATGGAACCCCAGCGCCTTCAAGGTGGCGTATTCCGGCATGCGCTCGCGCGC
The DNA here is from genome assembly GCA_036566325.1 of Burkholderiales bacterium. GTDB lineage: Bacteria > Pseudomonadota > Gammaproteobacteria > Burkholderiales > SG8-39 > ZC4RG42. Next base: position 7,817 of record DATCWO010000231.1, read on the forward strand.
CGTCATCGACATCGTGTTGGCCATGACCGCGAGAATGATGGCGATGACCACAAAGGAAACGAAGCGCACGGCCACGACGATGGCCTCGGTCTGCTTGGCGAAGCCGATCTGGAAGGCGCGTTCCGTTTCGGTGAGCGTTTCGGCGGCCGAGTTGCGAAACAGCTCGTCGATGTTGCGGCCGATCTCGGCGGCGCGTCCCACGTCGTCGATCGAGACGACGAACACGCCGACCTTGTCGGCACGCTGCGGCGCGCGCTTCTTCAGCGTCTCGTTGAGATACTCATAGTGGAAGAACATCAGCGACGTGTCGGTCGATGGCTGCGCGCCGTCGTAGATCGCCCGCACCGTGAACTCCCAGTTGCCGGGGAAGATATCGCCCTGCAGCGGAATGGTGTCGCCGATGCGAAAACCGTGATTGGTGGCGAGCTTGCGGCCGATCACCGCGCCCTTGCGATCGCGCACGAAGGCGCGAAATTGATCGTCCTGCAACAGGTATTCCGGATACATCGCGAAATACGGGTCGGGATCGACCGCGAAGCGGGGGAAGAAATTCTGCATGCTGGTGTCGCGGTAAACGCCGCCGAACCAGTTCGCCGCGGCGACACGCGCCACGCCGTCGACGGCGCGAATTTTTTCGCGATAGTTGATCGGCATGGGGAAAATCAACGACACCGCGTTGCGCGTCACCAGGCGATTGGCGGCCGCGGCATCGGCGCCTGCGTACCACGCATCCACAATGGTTTGCAGCAGGCCGAAGGAGAGAATCGCAACGACGAGACCGAGCACGGTGAGCCCGCTGCGCAGCTTGTGCCGCAGGCCGTTACGCAGAATGAGTTTGAAGAAGTGCACGGCGCGAGTTCAGGCGTGCCGATTTGCGCGCACCGAACGCTCCGCCACGCCCTCGGCGGTGGAAAGCTCGCCTTTTTCCAGATACATGATGGCGTGCGCCCGATCGGCCGCCCGCTTGTCGTGCGTGACCATGATGATGGTCTTGCCGAGTTCGGCGTTCAACCGATCGAGCAGGCCGAGAATTTCTTCGGCCGAAATTCGATCCAGATCGCCGGTCGGCTCGTCGGCGACGAGCAACGTGGGATCGGAGATGACCGCGCGCGCGATCGCCACGCGCTGCTGCTGCCCGCCCGACAATTCCGACGGCAGGTGATCCATGCGATCGGCCAGGCCGACCAGATCGAGCGCCATTTCCACTCGCTCCCTGCGTTCGCGGCGCGTTAGCGAAGTAAGCGTCAGCGGCAGTTCGACGTTCTCGAATGCGGTGAGTACCGGCATCAAATTGTAGAACTGGAAAATGAAGCCGACGTTCGCCGCGCGCCAGTCGGCCAACTCGGCCTCGGACAGTTGCGTGATGTCCACGCCGTCGATCAGCACTGTGCCCGAATCGGGCTTGTCGATGCCGGCAATCATGTTGAGTAGCGTGCTCTTGCCCGAACCGGAAGGCCCCATCAAGCCGAGAAAATCGCCGGCCTGGATATCGAGGTTGATATCGGTCAGCACCGATACGGTTTGCCCGCCGCGTCGATACGATTTGACCAGTCGGCGAATGCTGACCAGCGGCGCGTTCGCCTCCTCGTTGACGGGCGCGCTCACGGCCTCATTCACGGCTTCTGCTCGACCGCGACCTTGCGGCCATCCAGGGCCGCATCGAGCGGCTTCAGCACCACCCGGTCGCCCGGCTGCACGCCGCGCACTTCGAGCAATTCACCGAGCGTCGCGCCGGTCTGCACCGGCACCCGTTCGGCGCGGCCGTCCTTGAGGCGCAACACCGACGCTGAAGTGTCGTCACGCAACACCGCCTCGACCTGCACCGCCGTAACCGGCTTGCGCTCGTCAGGTTTGAGCGTGCGTTCGAGAAATGCGACCTTGGTGCTCATATCGGGCAACACGCGATCGTTGCCTTCGTTGAAGCGGATCTTCACCAGCACCGTGGCCTTGGCGCGATCGACGGTCGGAACAATGCGATTGACCTGCCCGGCGAAGCGCTCATCGGGCAGCGCGTCGAGCTGAATCTCCACCGGCTGCCCCACGCTGATCCTGCCCAGCGAAGATTCCGCCACATCCGCTTCGACTTCGAGCGTAGTCATGTCGGCCATGGTGACGACCGCGCCTTTGGTGTCGAGCGCATTCGAGAACGGCGTGATGTTGTCGCCCACGTTGGCGTTCTTGGTCAGCACCACGCCATCGAACGGCGCACGAATGAGTGTCTGATCGAAGCCGACTTCAGCGGCTTCGAGGTTGGCGCGTGCGACCGACAGCGATGCCTGCCGACTCGACAAAGCAGCCTTTGCGATCTCCATGCGAGCGCGCGCGGCGTCATGCGCCGCTTCACTGATGTAGCGCTTGCCGATCAATTCTTCCGAACGCTTGAATGCGCGCTGCGCATCGCGCAAATCGGCACTCGCCTGCTCCACATTCGCCTGCGCAACCTTGACGCCGGCCTGCGCCTGCTCGCGCGCCGCGGCGACGTCGCGATTTTCCAGTCGCGCGATGATCTCGCCCTCTTCCACCTTGCTGCCTTCGGCGACACCGAGCCATTCGAGGCGCCCGGTTGCCTTCGATGCGATGGATGCCTTGCGTTGCGCGACAACATAACCCGTCGCATTCAGCACCGTGATCGCCTGCGCCGGATAAGCCGTCGTCACGCTGACCGCTTCCACCGTCACCGCACCGGCATAACGTTGCGCCAGCAGAACCGCCGCAATGAGCAACACCACGATCGCGGCAACCCACCAGCGCCAGCGCCTGCGTTGCGGGCCGCCTTTGATTGCTGCGCGACGATCAATGCTGAGTCGGGAAAGTTCGGATGCGCTCACGGAATAGAGGTGTGGGAAGGAAAAAGAGTGAGCCCCGCGTGAAACATGCAAGGCCGGGCATTATATCCGCGTAGCGCGAGCGCTCCGACGCAGTATCGACGCAAATGCAGCAGATACTTTTCGCCGCATCAGCGCAACTGGAAACGCACCGGCAACAGGATGGTGCGACCGGCCACCGCCGGCGACAACGTGCCGACCTCGCGCACCGCCCGCAATGCGGCGGCGTCCAGAATGGCATGACCGGAACCGCTTGCAATGGCGGCACTCTGCACATGTCCCGCAGCGTCGATTTCGAGCAGCACGATCACTTCGCCCTCCAGCCCCTGCGCCAGCGCTTCGGGCGGGTAGAGTATGGTTTCCGAGATACGTTGCTGCGTGTCGTCGATGGTCGCTCGTTGCCGTTCGACAGGCCGTCCGGCCGCTTTTGCGGCCTTTGGTTCGTCGCGCTTCGATGCGCGCGGCGCCGATGCCGGCGCTTGCGCTTCCTCCGGCGGTAAGGTGTTCTTGATCAGGCCGTCGTCAGGCGTCGGCGCATCCGGCACGCGCGGCAACAGGCGCGCGTTGAGCGGCACCGGCTCGATCGGCGCGAGCGCATCCGACGACGGCAGACGTGATGCAACCCCTAGCACGCTCGCGTGCAGAAATATCGATGCGACGACGGCAAGCGCGATTCTCGCATTCGCCTGCCACGGCCTTTGACTTTTAATGTCCACGCCCGGAATATGGGCCGCTCGTTTGCACCTTGGCAAGTTCTCTTCATGTCGATCCGCACGCTGCGTTTTCTCCTCCTGCTCGCCTGCCTGTCGAGCGCGCCCTGCGCGTTCGCCGCAACGCCCGACCCGGTCCGTTTCGGCGTGCAGATCGAAGCGGGCGATCTGGATGCGGCGCAACAGTGGCTCGATGAAGGACTCGATCCGAATTTCGAAGCCGATCGCATCGGCAGCGGCCTGATGATCGGCGCGTGGGAAGGCAACATTCCAATGATGGAACTGTTTCTTCGCCATGGCGCCGATGTGAACTACGTCAACGCGCGCGGCGAACAGGCGCTGATGCATGCCGCATGGAAAGGCCAGGCCGCAGCGGTCGAATGGCTTCTGACGCATGGCGCCACAATCAATCGCACGGGACAACAATGGTCCGCGTTGCATTACGCGGTGTTCGCCGGCCACGAAAGCCTCTCGCGCGTGCTGGTCGATCGTGGTGCCGACGTCAATGCCCGCTCGCCCAACGGTTCCAGCGTATTGATGATGGCGGCACGCGAAGGCCATCAATCGCTCGCACGTCTGTTGCTCGAGCGTGGCGCCGATCCTGATGCGACGAACGAGTACGGTGATGACGCGATCGACTGGGCGCTGCGTCGAGGCCATGTCCGGATCGCACAGGAGCTTTCGACCAAGGAGCGTTTCGCCGAAGCGGCGCGCGAAGTCGTGCATGCCCCGCCACCGGTTTATTCCGAACCGGCACCGCGCCCGCTCACGGAACTGGTCAATGCGTTGCGCGAAGCGCGTGCGCACGGCCGCCCTACCGATGAGGTTCTGCGCCGCTACGAGGCCACACTGAAAGCGTATGCGGAACGACCCGTCGCAGCCGACGAAACGCCGGCCGCACTCGAAATCACCGGCCGTCGCAATGCGCCCGGTCAGGAACGCGCCCGCATCCTTTACGAGAACCACCAGAAGTGGAAACGCGAGCACGGCAGGCAATAAGCAAGCCTGAAGCAGATGTCCTTTGTGCCAATGCAGGCCTCGTCTTTGCTGTACAGGCGGAGAAACACTGTTGCGCCTGTGCAACTTGCATGCATGAACAAGAGTGACTCGTCAATCGCTTCCATTAGAATCGTCGCCTCTCGCACAACCAGCACGCGTGATGCTCTTTCCCCGAATCCGGTGGAATTTCGCCGTCAAAGCCGTGGTTGTCTCCACTGCCGGACTCCTATGTGCCTCGGTATTCGCTTATACGACGCTGTATAAGCGACTCGATGGCTGGTTACAGGACGCGCTACAACGCACGGTTGCGGCACCGATCGATCTGAGCGACGTCCTCGTCGTCGATATCGACGACGCCTCGCTCAGCACCTTGATACGCGCACTCGGCCCATGGCCCTACACGCGTGACACTTTCGCATACGTGCAGTCGTATCTGATGGAGCATGGCGCACGTCTGGTCGTGTACGACCTGTTGCTGGCGGATGTGCGCGAAGGCGACGAAAAATTCAGCACAGCGGCACGTCACAACGTCGTGTATGCCGGCGCGGGCTTCACCGTTCCGCTGCCCGTCACGCCCGCCTATCGCACACAACTCGAAACGCTCGCCATCGGTCGCGATGACGCGCAACCGCAAGTGGAAGGCGATGCGCCATTCGGCGATGGCTATCGCTACTGGTCGTATCTCAAGTTGCCGCTGACGAGTGCCGCGAACAGTCGCGCCGTGGGCGTCATGAATATCCAGCCGGACGAAGACGGCGTGGTACGTCGCGCAGCCTTGTTTCACGGCACGCAAGGTTACGTGCTACCGAGTCTTTCGCTTGCGGCGCTCATCGCCGCGCATCCCGAACAGGTCGATGCGGATTGGGCGCACCGCAATCTACGCGTGCGCCGTGTCGATGTACCGCTCACCGACGGCGGCGAAGCGCTGTTGCGCTATCCGTCGAACACCGACGAACTGCGCGTCGTTCCGTTCTTTGAGTTGATGTTCGCTGCAACCCGATCCGGTCCGAACGACGCGCTGCCGCCGCAGGTGAAAAACAAGACGGTATTCATCGGCAGTTCGAGTTTTGCCGCCGGCACGCACGCCTACACGCCGATGGAGCGCATGGCCGGCGTGCAACTCTCCGCGCTGACCTACGCGATGCTCGCCAACCACAGCGTGCTCGCGCCACCGCGACTCGCGCTGGATGGCGCGATTGCGGTGTTCGCGCTGGTGCTGCCGCTGTTGCTGCTATGGCGCGGATTGGAAGCAAGCGGACGCGCTTTTCTGCTCATCTTTTTCGGCCTGCCACTGCTGTGTTTCGGCATCGCGATCGCGCTGCTGATGGGTGGACACCAGTCGAACTGGCTGTATGCCGTGACGACAGGACTTGCCGTGTGGGCCGGCGTGCTCGCGATCTGGTTGTTCGACCTCGCCAACGATCAACGTCGATTGCGCTACGAAGCGATCGCCGCGCGAGAAGCCAATCGTCTCAAGAGCGAATTTCTCAACCAGGTCACGCATGAACTGCGCACGCCGCTCACGGCGATCATGGGTTTCAACAAGATCAATCAATTCACCGAAGATCTCGGGCGTCACTCCCGCATCAAGAACAGCGAGATCATCGGCCGCAATTGCGATCATCTGCTCGCGCTGATCAACAACAATCTCGATCTGGCGAAAATGGAAACGGGCAGCCTCATCATTGCGCCCGCGCCGGAAGATCCCGAGCAACTGTGCCGCGATATTGTCACGACCTTGCAACCGGTCGCCGACGAAAAAAGATTGCGGCTCAAATTCACGCGCGCAACGGAACTGCCCGCGGCACTGATGCTCGATGCGTTTCGCATTCGTCAGGTGTTGATGAACCTGCTCGGCAACGCGCTTAAATTCACTCAGCACGGCACCGTCGAACTTGCGGCGAGCTGGCACAGCGCGACACTGGTACTCGAAGTACGCGACACCGGCACCGGCATTCCCGCCGATGCACTCGAACGCATTTTCCATCCCTACGAGCAGGTCGATGCCAAAGTGGCGCAGCGCTTCGGCGGCACGGGGCTCGGCCTCGCCATTACGCGCACCCTGGTCGAACTGATGGACGGCGCAATCGAGGTGGAATCGGAGCCGGGCGTCGGTTCGCTCTTCCGCGTGCGATTGCCTGCCGAAGTGACTGCTCGCCCCGACACGGTGCGCCCGATCACCGATGCGCGTCCGATGGAAATTTTGTCTGGCCGTGTATTAATTGCCGAGGATAACGAAGACATCCGCGCCCTGATCGAGCTGCAACTGGCCAAACTTGGCGTCGAGACCGTTTCGGTGCCAAACGGCCTTGCCGCGGTCGATACCGCGCTGACCACCCCCTTCGATGCTGTATTGATCGACATGGAAATGCCGGTCATGAATGGCTTCGAAGCCATCAATGTACTGCGTACCCGCAACTACCAAGGCACGATCCTTGCCTTGACCGCCCACCAGGAGGGAATGGAAATCGAACGTGCGCTCGCTTCGGGTTGCGACGGCGTGGTTCGAAAGCCAGCCAGCATTGAATCGTTACGCACCGCCTTGAGGCCGGTTCTGCGTGGCTCGCGCCGCGCTACGGGAGGTGCGTAAGTCGGTAATGGGGGATCGTCACCATGCAACGCTTACATACTGTTTCACAGGATCGTGCGCGCGCCTATAGCGCCGTACTCCGCGTTATTCCCGCTCACCGCGTTTGTGTCCGGGTCGCGAGCGAACTCGAACCGCTCATCCCGCGTTTTCTCGCCAATCGGCGCACGGAAATCGCTTCACTGGAACAAGCCGTCGAATCGAAGGATGTCGAAACGCTGCGGCGCATCGGCCATGGACTGAAGGGCGTCGGCGGCGGGTACGGCTTCGATGAAATCACCCGTATCGGGGCGCAAATCGAGATCTGCGCAAAAACCGGCAACAACGAAGCGACCCGGCGACTCGTCCGCGCGCTCAAACGCTATTTGGACGACGTCGAAGTCAGCTTCGACTAGTCGGACACTGCCGAGGAGGCAATCATGCGCATCGCACTGCTTGAAGACGACTCCGCTCAACGCGATCTGGTGAAGCTGTGGCTCGACGGCGCCGGGCATATCTGCCACGCCTACGGTCGATCGAAGGATTTCATGCGCATCCTGACGCGCGATACTTTCGATCTGCTGATCATCGATTGGGAACTGCCCGACGTGAACGGCGATGTCGTTCTCGAGTGGGTGCGTCGCAACGTGCGCGAATACGTGCCCGTGATGTTCGCCACCGCGCGCGACGAGGAAGAAGACATCTGCGCCATTCTGCGTGCGGGCGCCGACGACTACCTGGTCAAGCCGCTGCGCAAGAACGAACTGCTCGCCCGTGTCGAGGCGCTCAGCCGGCGCGGCAAACAGCCGATCACCAACAGCGAGCCATTGCACGTCGGTGATTTCGAGATCGACTTCGAATGTCGCGTGCTGCGTCGCGGCGGCACGCCCGTGCTGCTGACGCAAAAAGATTTCGACCTTGCCGTGTTTCTCTTCCGCAACGTCGGCAATCTGCTCTCGCGCGGGCATATTCTCGAAACCGTCTGGGGCCGCAATCCCGATCTCAACACGCGCACCGTCGATACGCACATCAGCCGCCTGCGCTCCAAGCTCGGCCTGGTGCCGGAAAACGGCTGGCGTCTGTGCGCCGTCTATCAGCAGGGCTATCGACTTGAACCGGTCGCCGAACGGGACGCATCTGTGCTCGCGCGCCGCGGCAACAAGGCGCCCGAACCAATCGCTTACATCGCACCGCAATGAAGCAGTGAGGCCTGGAATTAAAAGTCAGGAGTAAAAAACCGCGCGCTGCGCGGTTTTTTTATGAGCGGTACGCACGACTGGTCATCGTCGGCGCGGAACCCGGAGCAGATAAGCGCGCCGCCCGCGCAAAAGATTGACGCATCGCGCGAGGCCTAGCGAAAGCGAGTTGCCGCAATGCCGGAGGCCCAGCGCAGCACACGACTCGATCGCCCCGTGGACAACACCTACGACCACGTGCTCGGCCCGGCGCAGGCCGATGTCACGCTGGTCGAATACGGCAGCTACGCATGTCCGTACTGCAGGGCGGTCAACGAACACATCGCCGACGTGCGCAACGAGTTTGGCGATCGCTTGCGCTATGTGTTCCGGCATCGACCATTGACCGACAGCGATATTGCGCGCCGGGCCGCCGAACTGGTCGAATGCGCCGACAGTGCGGAACGCTTCTGGACTGCGCACATCGCGCTGATGACGCGCTCGGAGACGCTGACTGAAGACGACCTGCGCGTCGTCGCCAACGATCTCGGCATTACTCATACCGGCACGGAGCAGGCGGAAGCGTTAATCCGTCGTGCAAAGGCGCGCGTCGATCTGGACGAACGCAGTTCGCACGCCAGCGGCGTTCTCATCACCCCGACGTTTTTCATCAACAGCCGGCGCTATGAAGGGCCGTGGGATAAAAGCGCGTTGTCCGACGCGTTGCTCGGCTCGCTTGGTCATCGCGTGCGCACGGCGGCGCTCGACTTCGCCAGCTGGGCACCGTCCGCCGGCGTACTGCTGCTCTTCGCGACGATTCTCGCCATTGCGCTGACCAACTCGACGCTCAGCGCGGGCTTCAACGCCTTCTGGGAACAACCGTTCGGCCTCAGCTTCGGCGACGCAAGCTTTCGCATGTCGCTGCGGAAATGGGTCGATGATGGGCTGCTGACCATCTTCTTTCTGGTGGTCGGCCTCGAAATCAAACGCGAATTCACCGTCGGCCACCTCGCCAACCGGCGATCCGCCGCACTGCCGATTGCCGCCGCCATCGGCGGCATGACGATGCCCGTTTTGTTGTACGTACTCGTGCTGCCGCACGGCCCGTGGTCGCATGGCTGGGGCGTGCCGATGGCGACCGATACGGCCTTTGCCGTGGCGCTGATCGCAATGCTCGGCCGACGCGTACCGGTTGATCTGCGCATTTTCCTGACCGCCGCTGCGATTGCCGACGATATCGGTGCCATTGGCGTGGTCGCGGTGTTCTATTCGGGCGACCTGCACTACGCCTACCTGATAGGCGCCATCGCGCTCACCGCAGCGCTGCTATTGCTCGCTCGCGCGCACATCTACAGCGTGTGGCCCTACCTGCTGCTCGGCGTTGCGCTGTGGGCCTGTGTGCATGCCAGCGGCCTGCACGCCACGCTGGCCGGTGTAATCCTCGCGCTGTTTATTCCGACCCGCCCGCCGGCGAATCTGCGCGCCTTGATGACACAGGCGAACATCATCGTCGCCGCCGAAGCGCGACGCCACGATGAAGTGCTGCGCCACGGCCCGTCCACGGCGTCATTGCGCGAACTCGATGCGATTTACGATCGCATCGAATCGCCCGCCGACCGCATGCTGCGCCATGTTGGGCCGCGATCGAGCTACGTGGTACTGCCGCTGTTCGCACTCGCCAATGCGGGCGTCACGATGACGGCTGACGTGTTGAGCGGCCACGAGCCGTTGATGCTGGCAATCATCGGTGGCTTGGTGATCGGCAAGCCGCTGGGAATGGTGTTGGCGTCAGCGCTGGCGGTACGGCTGGGTCTTGCGATCAAGCCGGATGCGTATACCTGGCAACAACTGGCAGGCGCGGGCGCGCTGGCCGGCATCGGTTTCACCATGTCGCTGTTCATCGCCG
>DATCWO010000251.1:0-3223 GCA_036566325.1 Burkholderiales bacterium
GGAAGAAAAAGCACGTCGCGAAGCCGAAGTCAAAGCCAAACGCGAGGCGGAAGAAAAAGCACGTCGCGAAGGCGAGGCCAAAGCGAAACGCGAAACCGAAGAAAAAGCACGCCGCGAAGCCGAAGCCAAACGCGAGGCGGAAGAAAAAGCGCAGGAGGCGGCGGCAAGAGCGCAACGCGAGGAAGAAGAAAGAGCGCGCCGCGAAGCCGAAGAGGCGGAAGCGCAAGCTCGACGGGAAGCCGGCGAGCGAGCCGAGCAGGCCCGACGCGGATGGCAGGTGAGAGCCGAACGGGAGAGGGAGGAAAAAATGCGGCGCGAGGCAGAAGAAGAAAACCAGCGCGATGCGGAGAAGGAAGCGAAGCAGCGTTTGCTGGAGGATGAGCGTACGCGCGCACGGGCGGATGCGGAGCGGGCGGCGCGCGAGCGGCGCGAACAGCGTGCGCGGGAAAAGGCCGAAGCCGATGCCCGTGCGGCCGAACGCAAACGCGAACGTGAGCGCGAATCGGCCACCGTGGTCGCGCGCCTGAATCGTATACGACGCGGCAAATCGGGTGGTGTCGGCAAGTGGCTGGCGGGACTGCTTGTCCTCGCCTTGGCGATCGGCGTGCTGGCCGTTCCTTTTCTGCCGATCGATACCGCGCGGTATGAGCAGTTGGCCGAGCGCACATTCGGCGTGCCGGTGAAAATCGGCAACGCGTCTTATGCGTGGACGCCCTGGCCCGCACTGGAACTCGGCAACGTAAGCATCGGGCCGGCGCGCGAGGCGCAGATTGGAAAAGTTATCGTTGTACCTACCGTGTTGTCTCTATTGAGTGATACGCCGGTGCTACAGCGACTCGACTTGCAGGAGGTCAGCGCCAAACCGGGCGCGGTGGCCGCCTTGTTGTCGGGCAAGCTGAATGCGCGGATTCCGGCGTTGCGCGAAATCGGCCTGACTCGAGTCAGCCTCGATGCGCCGGGTGTGACCCTGCCTGCGCTGAACGGGCGCATAGAGTTGGAATCGGCGTCATCCGTCGGCAAGCTTGTGCTCGCCGACGAGACGGGCGCGCTCTCGCTCGATATCATGCCCCGCGGCGACGGCAATGCGAGCTTTGACTTGCACGCTGTCGACGTGACCGCGCTGCTGGGCATTCCGCTCACCGATGTCGCTGCCAAAGGCAGCTTCGACGCCGACAAGGCCGACGTCAGCGCATTTGATGGCCGTCTGCACGATGGTGTGCTGAAGGGGCTGGGCGTGCTGACATGGAATCCACAGTTGTCGTTCCAGGGCACGGTCAATGCGATCTCGCTTACCGCAGTCAAATTGGCGCCGGTGGTGGAAGGGCGTCTGAGCGGCAGTGCCGAGTTCAGCATGCAGGCTGTCGTGTTCGACAAACTGTTTGCTGCGCCGCGTCTCAACGGGCGCTTCGAGATTGAAAAAGGCGTGCTGCATGGCTTTGATCTGCCGCGCTCCATGCAGGCCGGCAGCATGGTCCCGGGCGCGACGTCTTTCGACGGCCTGAACGGGCAACTCGCGCTGGAAAACGGGCAGTTGCGCCTGCATAACGTCCGCATGCAAGCCGGGGTCATGAAGGCGAGCGGCACGGCGGCGCTGGCCGGCGGCAAGGAGATCGATGGTCGTATCGCTGCTGAACTGCGCATTCCGGCGGGACATGTGCGAGCGAATTTCGGCATCGGCGGCACGCCACAGGCATTGACGGTCAAGCGATAGCCGACACTCAAAGAAGCTTTCGCTGGGTGACGGATAAACGCCTTTCTCTCGTTCCGGTCATTCCGACACGCTGCGTCGCGGTGCGACCGGAAGTCCACCCGTTGGACTGACTGCCGTTCATGCTCGGTTCGATGCTCCAGGCTCTCGGCCGCCTTTGACGCCCTCGGCTGTCCTGCCCGGCTATAATCTCGTTTTACCGAAGCGCCCTGCCATGCCCATTCTCAAATTGCGCGGGAGCCTTGCGCTCTCCGCATTCCGCCTGGAAAAAATCAACGCCCGCCTGCAGGCGCTCGATGCCCGTACCGTCGTGCAATCGGGTGTGTATTGGCATTTCATCGAAACCGAGCGCGAACTGCACGCGGATGAGACGCAGGTGTTGCAGCGCCTGCTGACCTACGGCGAGCCGGCCGGCGATGCGCCCCATACCTCGACGCCGATTCTGGTTACGCCGCGACTGGGCACCATCTCGCCCTGGTCGTCCAAGGCGACCGATATCGCCAGGAGTTGCGGCCTGTCCGCGGTGCGGCGCATCGAACGCGGTGTGCTGTATCACGTGCTGGGCGTGAAGAAGGGCGCGCAGACGGCGGTCGCCGCGCAACTGCACGATCGCATGACCGAGACGGTGCTCGACTCGCTCGACGCCGCCGATGCGCTGTTCCGCCATGTCGCGCCGCGGCCGTTGTCGACGATCGCGCTGGGCGGCGACGGTCGCGCCGCGCTGATGCGCGCCAACAGCGAAATGGGACTCGCGCTGTCGGACGACGAAATCGATTATCTGGTGGATATTTTCCGCAAGCTCGAACGCGATCCCACCGATGTAGAACTGACCATGTTCGCGCAGGCCAACTCCGAACATTGCCGTCACAAGATCTTCAACGCTTCGTGGGTCATCGACGGCGTTTCACAGGACGACACGCTGTTCGGCATGATTCGCCACACGCACGCGGTCAATCCGCAAGGCACGGTGCTGGCCTACGCCGACAACTCGGCGATTCTTGAAGGGCGCGCGGCACAGCGTTATTTCGCCGACGCCGACGGCGTCTATCGCACGCACGAAGAGTTGACTCATCTCATCATCAAGGTCGAGACGCATAATCACCCGACCGCGATTTCTCCATTCCCCGGTGCGGCCACCGGTTCGGGCGGCGAGCTGCGCGACGAAGGTTCGACCGGTCGCGGCGCGAAGCCCAAGGCGGGCCTGTGCGGCTTCTCCGTCTCGAACCTGCGCATTCCCGGCTACACCCAGCCGTGGGAAATCGATTACGGCAAACCCGATCGCATCGTTTCGGCCCTGTCGATCATGCTCGAAGGTCCGATCGGCGCCGCCGCGTTCAACAACGAATTCGGCCGCCCCAATCTGGCTGGCTATTTCCGCACGTTCGAAGCCGAAGTCGCGGGCGTAGTGCGCGGTTATCACAAGCCAATCATGCTCGCCGGGGGCGTCGGCAATATCCGCGCGCAGCATGCGGCCAAGGCGCCGATGCCGGTCGGCGCGCTGCTGATTCAACTGGG
>DATCWO010000029.1:0-4190 GCA_036566325.1 Burkholderiales bacterium
TCTTTCAGATCGACCGAGATCGTGCCGCTGACATCCGGGTGCACGAGCATGCTGTAGCGCGTGCCGGACACAATGGCGAGAAACACCTGTTGCGCCGGCGCGTTGTTGACCGACACGTCGAAGCGCGGTTCGAGCGCGCGCTCATCGACTTTCGGCAATTCCAACCGTAGCGGTGGAATGAGTGCCTGATCGAGGGCCGCGTTGCGCGCGGGCACCGGTTTCGCCGCGGCGGCGGCATTGATTTCATCGACGATACCGCGGTCGAGCGTCGCCGGATGTCGTGGAACGGCGCATGCAGTGAGCGTGCATGCGAGCGTGAGCGCCAAGGCTGTTCTCATTGTTTTCCTCTTTCCCCCGGGACTGCGTCGCGGCTGACCAGTTTTGGCGCCGCGATCTGTTTTTTGATTTGTGGAACCAGCTTGAGCACCGTGTCGCCGGTCGCGTCACGCAGCGTCACTTCGTTTTCGGCGATACGCACCACCTTTGCGTCGCCGTACGCGCCGCCGGGTGCGATGCGCTCGCCGCTGATGATCGCGTAGCGGCGTTCCTTGCCGATCACGATGGTCTGCAGCACCGGCCCGGCCTTGGCAGGGGTTTCGGCAGCAGTGAACAATGGCGGACGCATCGGATCGTTGAGCGCTTGCGCATGAACGCTGTTCGCGCCAAATGCGAAGCCGATCAGAATGAGCAAGCGAAGCGGATTCATACGACCACCCATGTGCGTTCGAGGCTGAGGGTATACACGCTGAGCTTCATGGTGATGATTGGATAGGCATCGCCGCTGATATCGACTTCGCGCCAGAACATGCGCAGCGGCAATTGCTCGAGATCGCCGAGATAACGGACCAGATCGAAGTAGTTACCGCGAACGGTCAATTCGACGCCGTGGCGATAGACTTGCAGGGCGGACACCGTCGTGCCGCCGGCCGGCTGTGCTTGGCTTTCGAATAGTGGCGCCGGTGGTAGCGAGCGCAGATCCACGAGCTCGAGCTTGCGTTCGCGTCGCAGCATTTCTTCCAGCAGGCCGGGTACGCGATCGGGCGCAACGAGTTCGTGCTGTTTTTCCGCCAGTCGCGCATCGATCTCGGCGATGCGTTGTTTCAGTTGTTCGATGTGCGCGCGGCGTTCGGCATCCGGGTCCTGCGCGCGCTGCCCGAGCAGCAATTGCACCTGCTCCTGGATCTGGCGCGTATCCAGCTGTTTCTGTGCGAGTTGACGCGCGACCTGGCGCTGACGATCGGTGACCGGCCCGCTCAACACCGCGTTAAACAGGAACAGCAGGACGAGCGCCGCGGCGAAGAACACGATGGCGCGCTCGCGCAAAACCATTGCGTCGATGCGTTCCGACCATTTATGCCACCACTGTTTCATGGGCGACCTCGATTTGCCGGTTTGGTCGCCCCGAGGGTGAACTCGACATAGCGCGCAGCGGCAGCTTCGCTGCTCGCGGCCTGCGCTTTCTCTTCGTGTGTGATGAGTTGCAGTTCGGCGAAGCCGTGACCGCGCAGCGATTCTTCACGATTGAGCATGCGTAAGTAGGTCGGCAACAGTTCAGGCTGCAGCAGTCGGCCGCGAATCATCAGCGGACCTTCCGTGCCCGTTGCGGTGAACCCGGTGATCCAAACACCGGCGACTGTTTGCCGTGCCAGGGCGTTGAGGTAGCGCGAGAAACCTTCGGCATTGCCGAGTTCGTCGCTGTCGAGCCGCGCGAGCAGTGCTTCCTGCGCTTTCACTTGCGCTTCCAGACGTGTCGCCGCGTCTTCCAGCGCCTTGCTGGGGCTGCGTTTTGCCTGCGCGCCGAACTCGGTGAGTTGTTGTTGCACGGTCTTGAACTGCGCCTCGGCTTCGACGAGCTGGCTTTCGAGCCCGGCAAGCTGCCAACGCTGGAAGCCGTACATTGCGATGAGCGCGACGAGTACGATGCCGAGGCACTGCACCATGGTCACCGCGGAGAAGTATTTCTTCTGCCGCAGGAAAACCGGATTGAAGAGATTGAGTTGCTGGCTCACAGCGCTTTCACCTCATGCCGGAGCGATGCACCGATCAGATGAAAAAGTCGCCATTGCACCCGCGCGTCGAGCGGACCGCCGGAAATGTTGATGACGTCGTTGAGATCGATCGACTGCACCGGAAAACCGCTTTCAGCCGCGAGGTATTCGGTAAGGCCGGTCGGCGAGGGTTCCGGTGCGATCAGCAGTTTGGCCACCGCAATCGAGCGGAACTGCCGTTCGAAGTGATCGAGCGAGCGTTGCAGTTCGAGCAGGACACGGCCGCGCGCGTCGTCACGCGTCGCTTCGTCGTTCGCGCTCAGTTGATCGAATGGAATCTCGAAGCGGCGCGAGAAATACAACTCGCCGTCGTAATTGATGGTGAGCAGACCACCGTGATCATCGAAATACAGCAGCGCCACGGCGCGCTCGGCATCTTCGTACAGCGTGGCGATGTTGCGCTGCGCGGTTTCGGGTATGTCGATTACCGACAACGGAATCGTGGCGTCCTCGAAACGCTTGATCAGCGACTGGATGGCCTCATTGCGGCCGGCCACGGCGTACATGGTGTGGCTGCGGTTCGGCGCATCCTTCGGCACGGGAATGTCGAGGATGTCGAGCGTGACGTCGTCGATATGCAGATCGAGCAGATCTTTCACCCGCCATCGCATTGCGGTCTTGAGCTCGTCGCGCGGAACGTTCGGCGCATCAACGACAACGATCTGATAGTCGCCGGGCGCCAGCAGCGTCGCGCATTGATAGCGTTCCAGATTCAATTCGCGCGCGGCACGGTGCAGGCCGGCAGCCTCGTCCTCGGCCGCGCGAACGGCATATTGCTGCACGCGCGGCTGTCCGACGCCCGCTTCACCGAGCACCGCCGCAAGTTCCCCATCACCTGCGTCAATCACCATCCAGCCGGCTTCGCGTCTGGCTTTGCGCCACAACCGCATACTGACTCTCCCCGTCTTCTTTCTTTTAGCGCCGGCTTTTTGCCCAGCTTCTAGATTGCTCCGATAGAGCTTTTTCTTTTCTAAGCAATTGTCGTACAAGGATTCCTAAGGGTCCTTCTAGACTGTCGAATAAGCGTCAATAGTTCTCGCGCGAGTAGATGTACCGCCTCGATGTTTGTGCGCCGTAAATACCAAAGCTCGCGCGCGCGCGTGGATCATCGTCATAGCCCGCGCCATTCGCAGCGTCGTTCCAGCGGCCTTTCAGATAGCTTCGGGCAGCGCTCGTCGCATCCGCCTGCGCACCGCCGGGAGCCGGACAGTACTGGCCCGATTCGACGCTCAGATTGACGCGTAGGTCGACGCTGCCGTGCGCGGGTGTCGGCGCGGCCAACATAGGTGTCGCTTTGCCGCCGACGAAATCGATCGACGTGTTGGCCAACGCCGTGTTGCAAGGCGCGAGTACCTGATAGTTCGTCATGGTGACCGTCGGCTGCGGCAGTCGCGTGCAGTCGTCGGAACTATTCACGATGAACGCCGTGCCGTTCCAGTATTCGGCCTGCATGTGCACAGGCAGCGCAACGCGTTCCGATCCAAGTGCGTTGAATACGCGTAGACGCCCGAAGCGAATACTGGTCGCCGCGCCGATCTGCGCGTGATCGTTCGCGGAGTTACCGTCGACGTCAAGGTCGAAGGCGTTCAGCGTCACGCCGTCTCTGTCGACGGGCGCGATACCGATGCGGAGCCCGTTGTAGGGACCGTCTGGCGTCGCGGCCCGCGCGATGGCAACTGTTGCCTCTACGTCGGCAGTGCCGTTGTTCCAGGTGCCCGCCAGATTCACCATGCCAAGCCGGCCTGACAGATCAATGTCAGCCGGAATGTCACGCACGCCAAAACCGTAGGAGCCGGTGGCGGTCAGATCGAGTATGGCGAAGCCGCCAGTGTAGTTTTGCGTCGTCGCACCGTTGGCGTTTTGCGCGGTCAGCGTGAACTCGAGTCGTAACGATTCATCCATGTAGGTGAATGTCGACGCGGGTGAGCACGTCGCCGCAACGCGATTTGTCAGTGCCACGCCCGCGATTGCAAAGCGATACGGGCGAAAACGACCGACAGGGCCATGCGTACCGAACAGATTGAGGCCGGCCGTATTGAGATAACTCGCTGCCTCGGCCTGCATGGTGAAGCTGCCCACTTCGCTGTATTGCAAATCGGCAACGGTTGCGGCACCTTTGCTTGCGGGATCCTTGCCAAAGCT
>DATCWO010000034.1:0-2461 GCA_036566325.1 Burkholderiales bacterium
TTTCTTTTCCTCACGCGCACGCCGCAAAGCATCCGATCCCCACGGATACCAGTCCACCGGGTTGTGGGCGTGCTGCTGCAGATAAGGGCTGGTTTCGTCCGCGAGATGATTTCTGTGGGCGGATTGCGATGCTTCGTGGCTCGACATGGTGGAGGTGTTCTACGGTGAACGGTCGTTGTTGCAAGACTCAAGCCGTACAGTCAAGCACCGACAGTGCCTGCATGCAATTGGAAAATGCATGCAGGCACCGTTCAGCGTGCGCGCACCCACTCCAATATCGGACTCCACATCGTGGTTTCGCGCTCGGCGAGATAGGGCGGCTGATCGAAGATCGATTCGCCGTTGAACGCGGCGTTGGGATACAACTGCGTGTCGCGCAGCCAGCCAACCAGCGGCATGTCGTGCGCGCGCAGAAAGGTGATGAGTTGCGTCGCGGCACGTGTGCGCGGATCGACGCGCATACCGATGACTCCGATCGATGCGTTCTTGCGCAGCGCCTTTTCTTCGGCCAGTTCGTTCAGGAAATCGCTCGACGCGGCGATGTCGAACAGCGAAGGCTGAATCGGCACGAGCACCTTGTGCGCCTGCTTGAGTAATTCGCCCAGGCGTTTGCCATGCAGCGCAGCAGGCGAATCGAGCACCAGCCAATCGGCTTTGCGCGGCGCCTTGTCGCGCTCATCCAGGCGCGCAATCGGCGGTAGATGTTGTGCGCGACGCTTCAGCCACTGCAAGGCCGAATGCTGTCGATCGAGATCCCACAGACACACACCCTCGCCCGCGTGCGCCAGACCGGCCGCCAGATTGACCGCCAGCGTGGTTTTGCCTGCGCCCCCCTTCGGATTGACCACCAACACCGACTGCAACATGCGCTGCCCTCCCCGGTTTGGTATGCGCCACGGCGCTTTTCATTAACGTGCGCCATTCTTTCGCGCCAAGCCGCCAATGTACTGCGCTCGCGGGTATTCGTCAGTCCTGACTGGGACAAAGCTGCGCGTTATGAGAAAAAATTATTATCTGCCAGAGGTTTGCCGCAACAACGGGCGCATTTTTTGCGGACTCGTAGCTCGTCCTTCACGCTTGAATGCGCTTTTGAAATGAAACAAGTCTTAATTGTCGATGATGAGTACGACACCCGCGCGGTGCTCGAAATCATTCTCTCGGCCGAGGGGTACGAAACCTGTTCCGCCTCGCATGGCCTCGAAGCACTCAAAATGATCGAGCAGAGCGCGCCGGATTTGGTGCTCACGGACGTGATGATGCCGGTCATGGATGGCATCGAACTGTGCGCGGTATTGCGCACCCGGCAGCGCACACGCGATATCCCGCTGGTGCTGATCACCGCCTCGCACAACGTTCCGAATCGGCAGATCTGGGACGGCTACGTGCCGAAACCGATCGATATTCCGAATCTGGTGCGAACGGTCGAGGCGCTGGTGCCCGCCAGCGCCTGACCGCCCGCTATCGCCTTCAGTCGGCGTCGGTCACCGCCCCTTTGCTGGCGGTCGAGACGAGCTTCACGTACTTAGCGAGAAGGCCCCGCGTGTAACGCGGTGCCGGTTGCTTCCACGCGGCGCGCCGTTTGGCAATTTCTTCGTCGCTGACGTTGAGCTGGATGAGTTGCCGGTGCGCGTCGATGGTGATCGAGTCGCCTTCTTCGATCAGCGCAATGACACCGCCCACAAAAGCCTCCGGCGCCACATGCCCGACCACCATGCCCCACGTGCCGCCTGAAAAGCGGCCATCGGTGATCATGCCGACCGACTCGCCCAAGCCTTGCCCGATGATCGCTGAAGTAGGCGCTAGCATTTCTTGCATGCCCGGCCCGCCCTTCGGCCCCTCGTAGCGAATGACGATCACATCGCCGGCCTTGATCTGCTTGGCCATGATCGCGTCCATGCAGGCGTGCTCGGAATCGAAAACGCGCGCCGGACCGGTGATGACCGGATTTTTCAGGCCGGTAATTTTGGCAACGCATCCCTCGGGCGCGAGATTGCCTTTCAGAATGGCAAGGTGGCCGTGCGTGTAAAGCGGGTTGTCCCACTGGCGGATAACCTCCTGATCGGCGCGCGGCGCATCCGGCACATTGGCCAGTTCCTCGGCAATGGTGCGGCCGGTGATGGTCATGCAGTCGCCGTGCAGCAGACCGTGCACGAGCAGCATTTTCAGCACTTGCGGCACGCCGCCGGCCTTGTGGAAGTCGGTTGCGACGTACTTGCCCGAAGGCTTGAGATCGCACAGCACCGGCACCTTCTGGCGCATGCGCTCGAAGTCGTCGATAGTCCATTCGACTTCGGCCGCCGCCGCAATGGCGAGGTAATGCAGCACTGCGTTGGTGGAACCGCCGGTCGCCATGATGACTGCAACGGCGTTCTCGATCGACTTGCGCGTAATGATGTCGCGCGGACGAATCTGCTTGCGGATGGCGTTGACCAGCACTTCGGCCGACGCTGCGGCGGAGTCG
>DATCWO010000006.1:0-26148 GCA_036566325.1 Burkholderiales bacterium
CAAGCGACGCGCCGCCATCGAGCGCATACAGCGTTTCTTCGATGGCGATGCGCGCAGCGGCTTCGATCGGATAACCGTAAACGCCACAACTGATGGCCGGGAAGGCAAGCGTGCGCACGTCGTGTGCGATCGCGAGTTCGAACGCGCGTCGATAGCAGGATGCGAGCAGCGCCGGTTCGCCCGATGCGCCGCCTCGCCACACCGGGCCCACGGTGTGGATGACGTGTCGCGCGGGTAAATCGTAGCCGGCGGTGATTTTCGCGTCGCCGGTCGCACAACCGCCGAGCGTGCGGCACGCCTCCAGCAGACGAGGCCCTGCGGCGCGATGTATCGCGCCATCCACGCCCCCGCCGCCCAGCAAGCTGTTGTTGGCTGCGTTGACGATCGCATCGACCGGCAGACGCGTGATGTCGCATTGCACGGCGCGGAGACGGTGAGCCATGGTTCTATGGTGTTATGCAGTTTGAATGTGCGACCCACTCTAACAGCATGGGTTCCAATGGCGGCTTGCCTCCGGCGGCGGAACGTCACGAACCTGACTTTCAGGCGGTGGCCGCGGTCTGCTGCCTGCCCCGATAACGCTGCGGCAGCAGGGAGCCTGCGATCATGCCCACGACGGCTGCAACGAAACCCGCCAGTTGCGGCGGCCAGATACCTTCGGGGTTGATCAGTTCGAGCGCGATCCAGGTGACTAGGCCGAGGGCGATTGCCGCGGCGGCCCCCTGCGTGGTCGCTCGCTTCCAGTAGATGCCCGCCACGAGCGGCACGAACGCGGCGACCAATGTGACCTTGTAAGCGTGCTCCACCATGGCGTGAATGCTTTCGTTCGACCACAACGAATACAGCGTCACCAGCACGCCGAAAAGCAGCACCGTCGCTCGCGTCAGCCAGAGGAACTGATGGTCGTTCATTCTCGGCAGCAACCCGCGCAACACGTTTTCCGCAATGGTCACCGACGGCGCGAGTAAGGTGCCGCTTGCCGTACTCATGATGACCGACAGCAGCGCGCCATAAAAAATCACTTGGGCATACAGCGGCAGGTGATAGAACACCAGCGCCGGCAGGACCAGTTGCGAATCCTTCGTCATCATGCGGCTCACCATGTCGGGATCGATCAGGGTGGCGGCGTAGGCGAGGAACAGCGGCACGGCGGCAAAAAGGAAGTAGGCGATGCCGCCGAATATTGTGCCGTATACGGCGGTGTTTTCCGTTTTGGAGGAATTCGCACGTTGGAATACGTCCTGCTGTGGAATCGAACCGAAGCCCATGGTGAGTAGCGCGCCGAAGAAGGCGAGCAGTTCGATCGCATTGAAGTTCGGCAGGAATTGAAACTTGCCTTGCGCTGCGGCATGTTCGATGACGCGTCCGGCGCCGCCGGCCATATCGCCCACGATGAAGCTGATGAAAAGCAGGCCGCCGATGATGATGATCATCTGCACGAACGTCGTCACCGCGACTGACCACATGCCGCCTACCAGTGTATAGAGCGTGACGACGGCGGCACCGAGCACCATGCCCTGCTCACGCGATATGGCGCCCTGGGTGAGCACGTCGAACACCAGACCGAGTGCAACCACCTGCGCCGAAACCCAGCCGAGGTAGGACAGCGCGATACAGATGCTGGTGACCAGTTCCACGCCGCGGCTGTAGCGTCGGCGATAGAAGTCGCCGATGGTCAGCAGTTGCAGGCGGTACAGCGGCCGCGCAAAGAACAGGCCGAACAGAATTAGGCAGAGCGAGGCGCCGAGCGGATCGGAAATCAATCCGGCGAAACCCTCATCGAGGAAAGTCCCCGAAATGCCGAGCACGGTTTCCGCGCCGAACCAGGTCGCGAACACGGTCGCGAAGACGACGTAGATGGGCAGGTTGCGCCCGGCGGTGATGTAGTCGGACGAGCTTTTGACGCGCGTTGCCGCGGCCAGGCCGATACCGATTGAAACCGCGAGATAAATGACTACGAACCAGACGAGCATACGAGGCCTTTACAGTCGCGGTCGCGACCTCCTTGGGCACGACCATGGGCGCGGATCATACCTTGCCCGGAGTCGCGCGGCACTCGTCAGAACAGGGTGAATCGGTCGAACAGCGCGATGATCAACAGCACCACCATGACACCGCCGATCAGCAGTACGGCGTTGGTGCGCCGACGCTGTTCGCGCGCTATGGCAATCAGCAGCGGTTCCAGGCGCGTCGCGGCGTCCTGAGCCAGCGCGCGATGTGCCAGCCGTGGCAATTGCGGCAGCAGCGTGGCCCAGGTGGGCGCCTCGTTTTTCACCGCGCGGACCAGACCGCGCCAGCCGATCTGCTCGCTCATCCAGCGTTCGAGAAAGGGCTTCGCGGTTTTCCACAAATCGAGATCGGGATCGAGCTGACGGCCGAGCCCTTCGATGTTGAGCAACGTCTTCTGCAGCATCACCAGTTGCGGTTGCACTTCCAGATTGAAGCGCCGCGCTGTCTGGAACAGCCGCAACAGCACGCGGCCGAAGGAAATCTCTTTCAGTGGCCGATCGAAAATCGGCTCGCAGACTGCGCGAATGGCGCTTTCGAATTCATCGACGCGCGTACCGGGCGGGACCCAGCCGGCATCGACGTGCGCTTGCGCAACACGCCGGTAATCGCGATTGAAAAAGGCGAGGAAATTCTGCGCGAGGTAATTCTTGTCGCCTTCGTTCAGCGTCCCCATGATGCCGAAATCGAGCGCGATGTATTTACCGTCCGGCGCCACCAAAATATTGCCCGGGTGCATGTCGGCGTGGAAAAAACTGTCGCGAAACACCTGCGTGAAAAAAATCTCCACCCCCGCGCGCGATAGCCGGTGCATGTCGATGCCCTGTTCGCGCAGCAGATCGACCTGCCCCACCGGCGTGCCGTGCATGCGCTGCATGGTCATGACGGTCGGCGTGCAATAGTCCCAGTAGATTTCAGGCACCAGCAGCAGCGGCGAATCGAGAAAATTGCGCCGCAGCTGACTTGCGTTGGCCGCTTCGCGCATGAGATCGAGCTCGTCATACAGATGCTTGGCGAACTCGGCCACCACTTCGCGCGGCTTGAGCCGCCGGCCCTGCGACCAGATGCGCTCGACCAGTCCGGCCGCCGCGTCCATCAACGCCAGGTCGCGTGTGATGACCGGCAGCATGTTCGGCCGCAGCACTTTCACCGCCGCCTCGATGCCGCCGGGCAGCGTGGCAAGATGAACTTGCGCGATCGAGGCGCTGGCCACCGGCACCGGATCGAATTGTTCGAAGATTTCGCCGACCGGGCGGCCGAGCGTGCGCTCGATTTCCGCGATCGCGAGTGCCGAATCGAAGGGCGGCACCTGATCCTGCAGCTTGGCCAGTTCGTCGGCGATATCGGTCGGCAGCAGATCGCGCCGGGTGGACAGCACTTGGCCGAACTTGACGAATATCGGCCCCAGCGTTTCCAGCGCGCGACGCAGCCGCACGCCGCGCTCCTCCTTCAGCGGCCGGAAGAACAGCAGGCGCTGCGTCAGGCCCGCAAGGCGGCCGCTGGATTCGGCGGCCAGCGGAAACTCCTCCAGGCCGTAGCGAAAGGCGACCGCGAAAATCTTGACCAGACGGAGGAAACGAAACACGGATGAGCTCAGAAGCAGTTGTCGCGGGCGCGCCGCGCATGCGGTACGCCGTTCGGATCGTTACCGATCGCCTGCTTCTTGTGATTGTTGGAGGGGTGAATCTACCGGAACGCCGGGTCGCGGGCAAAGCCTGTGCGAATGGGCGGGGCGCAGACGCCTCATTCAGAGGTTGAGCCGCGAAATCTGTCGGTCATGCCGGCGCGCGAGCAGGGCCTGGGCAAGTACGGCGCCGACGAGAGCGACGAACATGTCCCATTGCGTATCCCAGACGTCGCCTTGCGTGCCCAGAAAAGCGTCTGCCTTTTCGCCCATGGCGAGCGCGGCCCCCCATTCCAGCAATTCGTAGAACGCGCTGATCGCCAGACATATGCAGCAGACCAGAAAGAACAGCATGCGCCCGCGACGCAAGGGCGTGAGACGCAACAGAATCTCGCGCGCGAGAATGGCCGGCACGAAACCTTGGGCAAAGTGACCCAGCCGGTCGTAGGGATTGCGATCGAGGTTGAGCACGTGCTGCACCCATTCGCCCGCCGGCACCAGTGCGTAGGTGTAGTGCGCGCCGACGATCAGGATGATGGCGTGGATGAAGATGAGTTGATAGCTCAGCAGAGTCAGCCGGAAGCGCTGCCAGGTCAGCATCAGCAGCGGCCCGGCGATGAATACCGGTAGCACTTCCATGAACCAGGTCAGGCGGTTGCGCGGCGCAATGCTGGAGAGCGCGAGCGCGGCGCAGCCGAGGATCAGCAGCACCATCGCATGGCGCGCCTCGTTGCGCGTCGGTTCGAGCGGCATCGTCAGGGGCATTGCAACCCTCCGCGTGTCTGTCCGGTGTGATGCCTCGATCAGACGCGCCCGTCTGCTTCAAAAGGTTCTCAGGCGTTCCTGCTTCTGTATCCGTTTCTCCAGTCGCGCCACGGCATCGCGTAATTCAGCCACGCTGCGACCGACCTCCTCAACCGCTGTTCGGCGTGCGAGCAGATGCACCTCGTCACGCCAATATTCCGAAAAATTTTCGCCCAGACGCTGGCCCCCGTCTTTTTGCCAGGCCATGAAGCGGCGACCGGATTCGGCTGCTCGATGCGCGATCGCGTCGCCGAACACGCGCGACAGATCTTCTTCGATCTCCCAGCGCAGATTGCGGAACAGGAACTGGATGACCGCTGCGAGTTCAGTGTCGCCGCTCATGGCGATTTCGCGTACCGCCGCTTCGTCGTGGCGCATCAGGCCGGGCAGCGTGCCGGCGCGAATGTCGAGCGTGAGGTCGGGCGCTTCGTCGCGTGCCGATTCGAGCAGTCCGGCGTCGGCGATGCGCAAACGCAGCGCCGGCATCGGCGCCACGCGCAGATGGATTGTTTTCAGCGCAAAAGGACGCAGCCGTGCGCGCGCCCAGTCCTCCCGCGCGAGGAGATGGTTGAGAAACGCGATGAACGGCTGATCGAAGAGTGCATTCATGTGAACTAAGTGCTGCATGGTCACCACAAGCGAAAACCGCCCCGAAGGGCGGTTTTGTGCGGGATGTGCGCTGCGTTAGCCGACTTGCTGAATACCGGCGAGCAGCCAGCCGCTGTTACCGACGGCCGACTTCTGCAGGTGCCAGAGTTCTTCGAAGTGCGATGCCGCGCCGTTGCCCTCTTCGCGCAGCATACCGGAGAAGCGAATGCTCGCCCAGTGCACCAGGCCTTCGGTTACGACCTCTTCCAGTTGTGCGTCCAGTGTCACGACATCGGTCTGCTGGGTCGCGCCCTGACGCTCGTCCAGTTCCTGTTTCAACTCGGCATACAGTTCGTCAGTGACGAAATCGCGAATCGATTCCACATCGCCGCGGTCGTTGGCGGCTTGCAAGGCGACGAATTGGCGCTTCGCTTCGCGTACAAAGGCATCGCTGTCGAAACCGGCCGGCACGGTGGGAGTGGACTCCGTTTGCGGACGCGGTGTGCCGCCGCCGAATTTCACGGCCGGCGGGGTGCCGACGGGGTCACGATCCAGTCCGGCATATTGCACGCGCTGTCGCTGTTGTTGGCCGGCGCCCATCCCGCGCAGCAAAGCGCGAATGACGAAAAACACGGCTGCCGCGATCAGCATGGCCACCAGCAGCGAACCCATTTCATCGCCGAACAGCGCGGCCAGTCCCAGACCGGCGGCCAGACCCGCGAGCGGTGCCAGCCAGCGTCCCATGCCGGGACGTGCGGTCGGCGCGGCAGCCGGTGCGGCGGCGTTCTGCTGCTTGCCCGCCTGTTGCTGCTGTTGCGCAGGCTTCTGAGGTGCCATCTGACGTTGCGCGCCGAGCGAACGGGCGCCGCCCAGACGTCTGGCTTCAGCCTCGTCCATTACCAGGCCCGCGCCCAGCACCACGGCAAACACCATTACCAACCACTTTTTCATCGCCATGCTCCGTAGGTGATCATTTTTATAATCAAAGATTAAAGCCGCGATGTAGGGCCACCACGCCCGCGGCAAGATTGAAGTATTCGACGTTGCGCAGGCCGGCTTGTTCCATCATGTCGCGCAAGGTTTCCTGATCCGGATGCATGCGGATCGATTCGGCCAGATAACGGTAGCTTGCCTCATCATCGGCGATGCGCTTGCCCAGCCAAGGCAGGATTTTGAACGAGTACCAGTCATAGGGTTTTTCCAGCGGTTTCCATACGCGCGAAAACTCCAGCACCAGTAGGCGCCCGCCCGGCCGCAATACGCGCCGCATCTCCGCCAGCGCGCGGTCTTTGTGCGTCATGTTGCGCAGCCCGAAGGCGACCGAGACGCAATCGAAATAATGATCCGGAAAGGGCAACCGTTCCGCGTCGCATTGCGCCACCGGCACGATGCGCCCGCGATCCAGCAAGCGGTCGCGGCCGACGGTGAGCATCGAACGATTGATGTCGGTGAGCCAGACTTCGCCGCTCACGCCGACCCGCTTGGCGAATGCGGTGGTCAGATCACCGGAACCGCCCGCGACGTCGAGTACCCGGCTGCCCTCGCGCACGCCGCTTTGCGCGATGGTGAAGGCCTTCCACAGGCGATGCATGCCCGCGGACATGAGGTCGTTCATCAGGTCATATCTGGATGCGACCGAATGAAAGACTTCAGCGACTTTCTGTGCCTTGTCCTGCTCGGGGACCTGCTGAAAACCGAAATGCGTTTCTGACATGGCGGAAAAGCTCGTTATGCGGCGCGTGGTCGAATTCAGTGATGGTGGCCGCAACCGCCGCCGCCACCGCTGTCGTCACCGCAGACCGCTGCCTTTGCGTCCGGCGCGCTGCCCGGCTCCCGGCTGGCACCCGCCTGCACCAGGCGCTGGATGTACTCGGTCCACAGCTCTTCCCGCTCCGTGCCCAGTTCGTACAGATAGCTCCAGGAATAGATACCCGTGTCGTGGCCGTCGGAAAAAAGCGGCTTGATGCCATAGCTGCCCGCCGGCTCGATCGAGACAATGCCGATTTCCTTCTTGCCGGTTTGCAGGACTTCCTGCCCGGGTCCGTGTCCGCGCACTTCCGCGGAGGGGCTGTAGACCCGCAGAAATTCGAACGGCAACTCGAATCGGGCGCCATCCGAAAAAGAAATCTCCATCAGCCGCGACACGCTGTGCAGCTTGATTTCGGTGGGAACGGGGGTGTTGGAGGAGAGACCGGCCATGGCTGAACCATTTCGAGGGTGGGTGAATGATAACGGAGCGCGCGCAGTACTTCGACTTGTAACAAAAACGTCACGCGGCCGCCATAGAATGCGTTCGTTGCATTAGAGACTGAAACGCGCATGCCCGCAAACATACTTGTCGTTGAAGACGAGCCGGCGATCCAGGAATTGCTGGCGCTCAACCTCGAGCACGCCGGCCATCATGTCCTGCGCGCCAAGGATGCCGAGCAGGCGAGCGCGCTGGTTCGGCACGCTTTGCCGGACCTCATTCTGCTCGACTGGATGCTGCCCGGTCAGTCGGGCATTCAGTTCGCCCGTTCCATGCGGCAGGACGAACGCACCAGGCAGGTGCCGATCATCATGCTGACCGCGCGCGGACAGGAGCAGGATAAGGTCGCCGGTCTCGACTCGGGCGCTGACGATTATGTGACCAAACCGTTCAGTCCACGCGAATTGCTGGCACGCATCAACGCCGTACTGCGCCGTCGCGCGCCGCAACTGACCGACGAGCCGATCGAGATTTCCGGCCTCAGGCTTGACCCGGTCACCCACCGTGTTTCGGCCCAGGGCAGACATCTCGAACTCGGACCGACCGAATTTCGCCTGATGCATTTCCTGATGACGCATCCGGAGCGGGTGCACAGCCGCACGCAGTTGCTGGATCAGGTCTGGGGCGATCACGTTTTCGTCGAAGAGCGCACGGTCGATGTGCATATTCGTCGCTTGCGCAAGGCGCTCGAACCGACCACGCATGATCGCCTGATCGAAACCGTGCGCGGCAGCGGCTATCGACTCGCCGCGTCTTGATTGCGGGCACGCAGCGCACTGTTCGGTAGTGAACACTTTCTGCTAAGGTTCAGCCCGCGCATTGCGCCCGCCCCGGTGCACAAGGATGAACGAGTATCGCTGACCGCGGCGTGATGCGGTGGTACCCGTCGTCGTGGCGTTGCCATGGTTCGCGCGCCGCGCATCCATGCGGCAGTCATCAACATACTCTCCTGGATTCCTGTTGAAGTACCTTTGGCTTCGTGCACTGGTGTTGCCGGCGATGGCTTTGCTCGCCGGCCTGGTGGTCTGGCCTTTCGCGGGCAGATTCTGGGCACTTTTGGTGATAGCGATCGGCTTCACCTGGATACTGGTTCGGCATATTCGGAATCTGCAGGCGCTCAATCTGTGGCTGCGCGATCCGGCCGGCGCACAGGTACCGATGGGTGTCGGGGTCTGGGAAGATGTTTTCGGCGCGCTCTATCGTTATGTGCGTACGAGCCAGCAGTATCAGTATCGCCTGACCGGACAACTCGCACGTTTTCGCAGCGCGGGCCAGGCCATGCCCGATGGCGTAATCGTCCTGAACGCCCACGATCACATCATCTGGTGTAACAGTTCGGCGGAACGATGGTTCGGGTTGGAAGCCAGGCAGGACGTCGGTCAGCACATCCTCAACCTCGTGCGCAACCCGGAGTTCGCCAGTTACATCAACCGTGGGCGCTATGACGATCCGATGATCCTGCGCATGACGCGCGGTGAAGAGTTGGTGTTGTCGCTACGTGTCGTGCCCTATGGGCAGGACGAAAAGCTGCTGCTGTCGCGCGACGTGACACAGGCTGAAAGACTGGAAACCATGCGGCGCGATTTCGTCGCCAATGTTTCGCACGAATTGAAGACGCCGCTCACGGTGGTCAGCGGTTTTCTCGAAACCATCGCCGATGGCGCGGTGACGCTCGACGAGCCGCGCGGGCGGCAGGCCCTGGGCCTGATGCGCAGCCAGACGGATCGCATGCTGCGGCTGATCGAAGATCTGCTAATGCTGTCCACGCTCGAGGCGAGCGCGGCGCCGTCGCACGAAAATCCGATCGACGTGCCGTATCTGTTGAACAGCCTGCACCAGGAAGCCCAGGCATTGTCCGGCGGGCGGCATACCATCCTCGTACGGCCCGGACCGGCCGCGACGTTATATGGGGACGAGCGCGAAATCACCAGCGCCATCGGCAATCTGGTCAGCAACGCCATTCGCTACACGCCGGCGGGCGGCTATATCAGCCTAGTCTGGGACGTGAAGGAAGGTGAAGGCTGGGTCAGCGTGGAAGACACCGGCCCGGGCGTGGAAGCCCGCCACATTCCGCGCCTGACCGAACGCTTCTATCGGATCGATACCGGTCGCTCGCGCGAGACAGGCGGCACGGGCCTGGGGCTGGCCATCGTGAAGCACGTCCTCACCCGCCATCAGGGCCGCCTGGAAATCGACAGCGAAGTGGGCCGCGGCAGCATCTTTACAGCGGTTTTCCCCGCTCGGCGGATCAAGCTCGCCGAGTCGATTCCGACGGCGCGCGCCGTGCAATAAACCGCGACGTCAGCCGGTGACCTTGAAGCTGGCCAGATCGAAATCGTAGCCGCGCCGCAAATGCGACTGCAGGCTGGCGCGCACCAGCATGCCATCGAGTTGGATCTCGATTTCACGATCGGCCTGATACCAGCCGACCGGCAATACCACACTGTTCGGATTGGCGGTCGACTCGGGCAGTACGAACCCATGGGTATAGGCTTCGCCGGCTTTATTGAGCGTTGCCATCGGGCGTATCGCCACGGCTTCCGCCATGCCCGGTAATGCATTGGCACCGATGGTGAGCGATTCGTCGAAGCCCACAATCAGCCAGCGCACCTCGCACAGCATGAAAGCTCTGGCGCCGCCTGGTTTGAGTGCGACCAGTTGCTGGTGATACAAGCGCTCGCCGCCACCCTTGCGGCGCAGACGAAAGCCGGTCGCGCTCTCGTCCAGCGTTTCCCACTTTTCCGCCGCGAACGTTGCTTCGGGCGCCGCGTCGGTGCCGCCGACGCCCTGATAGATGAAGAGCTGTTCGGCATCGCGGCGTGAATAATCCCAGTGCCGCGCCTGGCTTTTGAGTGCCTTGCCGCCCACGGCGGTATGAATCGCGGACATGCCGCACACCAGCTCGGTACGCTCCGGCGCCAGGCGGCGACTGAATTGTCGTGCTGGTGGGCGCTCGCTCCAGCTGCGCAGCAGCGTCAGCAGCAGGCGGCCGCATTCCGGCTGCACGCAATCCTTGCCGAGCCCCAGCGCTTCCGGCTCTTCGCCCTGGTCCAGCTTTTTAATGCGACCGCCGACGCTGCGGCGCAGTGCGTCGACCGACAAAAATCGGGTTGCCGGCCCCGCCGCGGTGTTGCTCAACCACTCCGGTCCGTGGTCGCCGGCCGTGTCGACGGCGTAGCCCTGGCCGGCTTCGGCGTGCGGATGCAGCTCGACCTTGAAGCCCCACATCGCGCTCCAGCGCCGCAGCCATGTCAACTCGCGCGGTGTCAGGGTGTACGGGTTCGCCAGGGCCAACAGCAACGCACGGTTGTAGACCTCGATCGGGCTGGATACGGCTTTCAGCTTGCGACCGGCAGGCACCGTTTCCTTCTCCACCCCGAGGCCCTCGGCGGTGCGATAGAGCTGATGCAGATCGCGCCAAAGTTCGGCATCCAGTTCACGCCGGCAGCGGTAGTGCACCAGCATGAGGTCGACGGCGCAATCCAGCGCGCGCTGCGCGAGCAGGCTTTGCTTGCCGTGCAGATCAGGACGCAAATGCGCCGGACGATCATCGATCATGCTTTCCAGCAGACGGCGATAGGCGCGTCCCAGAGTGATCCACAGGTCCACCACCTGGTGAAATGCAGCCTGCTCATGGTCCTTCAACGGCAGCGGCCGGGTTGCGAACTTCTTGCCGTGCTCGTTCTGCGCGATAGCGATGGGAAGGCGCAGGCGTTCCAGAATGTCGAGATAGTCGCTGTCGCGTGGCGGCGTTTCCTCAAGCGATTCCAGCAGCGCCGTCAGTTCATGGCAGGCCTTGCGCGGATCAGCGAGCGCGGCGCGCTCAAGCCAGGCCTCGCACGCCTTGACGTCGGCAATCGGGGGGCATTCGGTGGGCAGCATGGCGGAGACCATGTTTCGTTCATTCCTCCATTGAAATCATGCGGCCAGCAGACTGGCGATTCGTGTCGCCAGCAACTGCGTGTCGGCGGCATGCACGGTGGCGCGCTCTTTGGCGGGCGTCGCCCAAACGGGCGCGGGAAAATGTCGGTCATCGCGAAAGCGCGGAATAACGTGCCAGTGCAAGTGCGGCACGACATTGCCGAGACTGGCCAGATTGATTTTGTCCGGCGACAAGCATTCCCGCACCGCCTGCTCCACCGAAAACACCGCTGCCATCAGGCGGATGCGCTCCACCGGTGGAAGCTCAGTCATTTCGCGCACATGCCGGTTCAGCACGACGCGACAGAAACCCGGGTAGTCCGGCTCGGGCGCCAGCACGACGCGCAGAAAACCGTCGCGCCACAGCAATTCGCCGCCTTCCTCCCGGCACAGTTCGCAGACTTGCTCGGACATCAATAACGCTCCTCCACGCGAGTCACGAATTATGCCCCCGGCATGCGAACGCGAAGGCCGCGAAGTGGGTCGGATCTCGCGTGGACGAGACATTCATCACTGTCGCAAGGGCTAGCCTTCGAGTTCGGGCGAAGGGGAAACCGTCGGCGCGGCGAAGATATCGCGATAGCTCGCGTAAAAACTGGCGAACAGCGTGGGTACCAGCATCAGCAAAAAAATGAACAACAGCGTCTGACTGACTGCGGGATTGGGTGTGCCCCCGGAAATGGCGATGGCCAGCGCGGTGCCGAGCGTGCCCGGCAGCAGGCCGCCCAGCAACACCCACGCAAGACCGTAGGCCGCGAAGGCGCGCCAGTTCCGCAGGCAGGCGAAAAAGCTGTAGAACAGCGACTTGGTCGCACTCATGTCATGCCAGGCGACGAGCACCGGCGCGAACCAGAATGCCATCAGAACGGGCAGATACAGCACCATGGCGAGCAGGATCGCATTGCCGATGCCGGATGCTCCGAGATCGGCCTCGGCCGGCGGTTGATTGGCGAGCATCCATTTGAGCAGCGTGCCGCCGTCGGCGAACTGGGACACCATCAGAATGATCAGCGTGGCGGCCAGATAGATGCCGCCCAGTCGCACCAGCACACCCAGATTGCGGCGAAAGCCGGCAAAGATCAGCCCCGGCTCTACCTTGCGGCTTTGGTCGAGATCGCGACTGATGGCCATGAAACTTACCGCGAATGCGGGAATGAACAGGGTCGCGAGCAATGTGCCGAGATATGGAATCAATCCGGCGAGCGCCATGATCAGCCAGTAAGTGATCACGGCGAAAATCCAGGTCAGCGGACTGCGAACGAACAATCGCCAGCCGGCCTTGATCCAGTTCAATCCCTGCCGCGCCGTAAATGTTTCCATGCGTGTGCGGATTACTCTTATGCGACCCAGGGCAGAGACGGCGCTTCGGCGATGCGACGTTGCAGTACGCGCTGGAAATGCCTGGGATCATGCGCGTGCACCAGTTCGCCAGGGCGCGGTAGATGAAAGTCGTACAGTCGCGAAACCCAGAAACGCAGTGCCGCAGCGCGCAACATCGCCGGCCACGCTTCGCGTTCCGTTGCCAGCAGCGGCCGGCGTGCGTGGTAGGCATCCAGCAATGCGCGTGCGCGCGGCATGTCGATGGCGCCGTCCGGATTCACGCACCAGTCGTTGAGCGTTACCGCGACATCGAACAGCCAGGCATCGACGCCGGCGAAATAAAAATCCACCACGCCGCCGATATGGTCGCCATCGAACAGCACATTGTCGCGAAACAAATCGGCATGGATCGGTCCGCGCGGCAGCGACGTGGCGCGATACCCGGACTGGAACTCGAGTTCGGCGCGCAGCAGGGTTTGCGCATCGCGGTCGAGGAACGGCATGACTTTGGGCGCGGTGGCATGCCACCACTTCGGGCCGCGCGGATTGTCCAGCCCGTCTTCGAAACTGCGCCCGGCTTGATGCAGGTCGGCCAGCACCGCGCCTACCTGAGCGCAGTGCGCCGTGGTCGGTTCGGTCAGGGTCGCGCCGGACAGTCGTGTGACCAGCGCGGTGGGCTTGCCCTTGAGTTCCGCCATCAGCGCGCCGTCGCGGTTGGGAATCGGCAACGGGCAGGGAATGTCCTGGTGAGCAAAATGCGCCATCAGATTCAAATAGAACGGTAGCTCATGCGCCGGCAGGCGTTCGAACAGCGTGAGGACGTAGCGACCGTTGGTGGTCGTGACGAAATAGTTGGTGTTCTCGATGCCCGCCGCGATGCCCTTCATTTCGCGCAGCGCACCGACATCGTAGGCGCTCAGCCATTCGACTAATTCGGATTCCGTGACCTTGGTGAAAACGGACATTGCTCGGACAAAAGCTCTGAGGCCGCGGTGAGGCGGCACGTTTATTCAATCGAAAGGTGCTGTGCGGCGAACGCTCAGCGGGAACCGGAACGCGCGCTAAGGCTCAAGCCGGTATTGCGATCACGCGCCGGCTACCACTTGAAAATGAGCCACTGCGGGACGCTGAAATTAGTGTTGGCGGCATCCCCGGCCGGGGCATTGGCACCGCCCTGTTGTTCAATCAGGTAGTACACCGCACCGTTCGGCTGGGTGACGCGTATCACGCGTTTGCCGGCGGCAATGAATTCTTCCGCGCGCTCGCCGGGTTCGATCTTGATGCCGCGCTCTTCCAGCGTCTGCGCGTCAAGCGCAACGGCCGGCGGGGGTGGCTCGGGCAGCGGTTCCAACTTGGGTGGCTGCTGGGCCGAGACGGGCAGCGCAAAGGCGAAAACGAAGAGGGCGATTAGGCGGCGCATGATTCAAGGAAATTCTGATTCAGGTTTTTCGGCAAGGCGAATCGCAAGCTTCGAGAAGACGGTGTCCCCTTTGCGATCGCGCCAGACACCTGCTCAGGCTGCTTTCCCCAACTCGAAAGGATGGTGTGAGTGTAGCAGAAGGCCCGCTCCACTCCCGCGTCCGGGCTGCGCCGCGTGGCCCGTTGCGCTACAGATTGAGGAACTTCTCGCGGTCGCCCGCCGCCGGCATGAATCCGCGATGTTCGTAATGCTTGAAGATCGCCTCAACCACCTCCTCGGGCTTGTCGATGACCTGGATGAGATCCATGTCTTCGGGGCTGATCATGCCCTCGCTGACCAGCGTGTTTTTGAACCAGTCGAGAATGCCGCGCCAGAACGGTTCGTGTACCAGGATGATCGGCATCTTGAGCGCCTTGCCGGTTTGCACCAGCGTCAGCGCCTCGCCCAGTTCGTCCAGTGTGCCGAAACCGCCGGGCATCACCACGTAGGCAATGGCGAAGCGCACGAATATGTATTTGCGCGCGAAGAAGTGGCGGAACGACAGCGAGATATCCTGATAGGTATTGCCGGACTGTTCATGCGGCAGCTGGATGTTGAGACCCACCGACGGCGCTTCGCCGAAATAGGCGCCGCGATTGGCCGCTTCCATGATGCCCGGCCCGCCGCCGGAAATGACCGAGAAGCCGGAGTCCGACAACTGGCGCGCGATTTCTTCGGCGAGTTTGAAATAGGGATGTGTCTCGGGCGTGCGCGCGCTGCCGAACAGGCTGACGGCCGGGCGCACCAGATTCATGCGCTCGGTCGCCTCGACGAACTCTGACATAATCGCGAACAGTTGCCATGCCTCGCGTGCCGAGTCTTCGCGCGCTGCTGCCGCAGTCACCTTGGGCAGTTTGTCCAACTTGTTTCTTTTGGTCTTTGGGTCCATGTCCGGGGAAAAACTCCTGCTGCTGGTCGACGGGTCGTCGTATTTGTATCGTGCGTTTCACGCACTACCTGATTTGCGCAACGGCGCGGGCGAGCCGACAGGTGCGATCTATGGCGTGCTGAACATGCTACGACGCCTGTTATCGGACTACAAGGCGGATTATCTTGCCTGCATCTTCGATCCGCGTGGCAAGACTTTTCGCGACGAACTGTACCCCGAATACAAGGCCAATCGCGCTTCGATGCCCGACGAACTCGGCATGCAGGTGGCGCCCCTGTTCGATGCGATCAAGGCGATGGGCTGGCCGCTCATCGTGATCGACGGCGTCGAAGCCGATGACGTCATCGGCACGCTGACCAAGCATGCCTCGGCAAGCGGCGTGCGCACGGTCGTTTCCACCGGCGACAAGGATCTGGCGCAACTGGTCGACGGCCACGTCACGCTCGTCAACACCATGAGCAACGAAACACTCGATGCCGAAGCGGTGCGGGTGAAGTTCGGCGTGCCGCCCGAGCGCATTATCGATTACCTCACGCTGGTCGGCGATGCGGTCGATAACGTGCCGGGGGTGGAAAAGTGCGGGCCGAAGACCGCGGCGAAATGGATCGCCGAATATGGTTCGCTCGATGGCGTCATCGCCAACGCCGCCGGCATCAAAGGCGTGGTCGGCGAAAATCTGCGCCGCGCGCTCGACTGGTTGCCGAAGGGGCGCGAGCTGGTCACGGTGAAGTGCGACGTCGACCTGCCCTTCGCGCTCGATACGCTGGTGTTGCAACCGCGTGACAACGACGCGCTGACTGCGCTGTTTCGTCATTTCGGATTCAAGACCTGGTTGAAGGAAGTGGAGCGCAACGTCGAGGCCGCCAAGTCCATCGATGTCGCGCCATCGTCTGCGCAGCCGGTGCCCAAGGAGGCGGAGGATCTGCCGCGGCACTATGAACTGCTGTTGAGCGAAGCCGATCTTGCGCCATGGCTGGCGCGGCTCGATGCGGCCGCATGCGTGTCCTTCGATACGGAAACGACGTCGATCGATCCATTCGCCGCGCAATTGGTCGGCATGTCGTTTTCCATTGAGCCGGGCACGGCCGCCTATCTTGCCATCGATCATCGCTATACCGACGCGCCGCAGCAACTGGGCGTCGCGCGCGCGCTCGAACTCTTGCGTCCGTGGCTGGAGAACCCGGTCAGAAAAAAACTCGGACAGAATCTCAAGTACGACCAGCATGTGCTTGCTAACCACGGCGTCACGTTGCGTGGCGTCGAGCACGACACGCTGCTGCAGCATTACGTGCTGGAAAGCCATCTGCGCCACGATCTCGATTCGCTCGCTGATCGCTATCTGGATGCGACGACGCTGACGTATGACGAAGTGACCGGCAAAGGCGCGCAACGCATCGGTTTCGAAGAAGTCGACGTGCAGCGCGCGACGGAATATTCCGCCGAGGACGCGGACCTCGCCTTGCGCCTGCATCACGTCATGCATCCGCAGATCATCGCTGACGCCAAGCTCGAATTCGTTTACCGACAGATCGAAATGCCGGTGCGCGAAGTGCTGTTCCGCATGGAGCGCAACGGCGTGCTGGTGGATGGCGCGCAGCTCGATGTGCAGAGCCGCGAGCTCGGCCTCAAGATGCTCGAACTGGAAGCGCGCGCTCATGCCGAAGCGGGGCAGCCGTTCAACCTCAACTCGCCCAAACAGATCTGCGAAATTCTGTTCGACCGCCTGCAATTGCCGGTGCTGAAAAAAACGCCGAGCGGCTCCCCTTCCACGGATGAGGAAGTGTTGGAGAAACTCGCGCTGGACTATCCGCTGCCGAAGACGCTGCTTGAGTACCGCTCGCTCGCCAAACTGAAATCGACTTACACCGACAAGCTGCCGCGCATGGTCAACGCGCGCACCGGTCGCGTGCATACCAACTACGGCCAGGCGACCGCGGTGACCGGCCGCTTGTCGTCCAATGACCCGAATCTGCAGAACATTCCGGTGCGCAATGGCGAAGGTCGACGCATCCGCGAAGCGTTCATCGCGCCGCCCGGGCATGTCATCGTCTCGGCCGACTATTCGCAGATCGAATTGCGCATCATGGCGCACTTCTCGGGCGACGAAGGGCTGGTGCGCGCATTCGCCGAAGGACGCGATATCCATCGCGCGACCGCCGCCGAAGTGTTCGGCCGCCAGCTCGACGAGGTGAGTGCCGAAGAGCGACGCTACGCCAAGGTCATCAACTTCGGCCTGATTTACGGCATGTCCGCTTTCGGTCTGGCGCAGAACCTCGGCATCGAACGCGCCACGGCGCAGGTCTATATCGACAGCTATTTCGCGCGCTATCCCGGCGTCGCGCGTTACATGGAGCAGACGCGACAACTGGCGCGCGAACAGGGCTTCGTCGAAACCGTATTCGGCCGGCGCTTGTGGTTACCGGAAATCCGAGGCGGCAATGGCCAGCGTCGCGCCGGCGCGGAACGCGCCGCGATCAATGCGCCGATGCAGGGGACCGCGGCCGATCTCATCAAACTCGCCATGATTCGTGTGCAGGACTGGCTGGATCGCGAAGCGATGGCGACCAAGCTGATCATGCAGGTGCACGACGAACTGGTGCTGGAGGTGCCTGAGGCGGAGCTTGAGGTTGTGAAACGCCAACTACCCGGATTGATGAATGGCGTCGCGCAACTGAAAGTACCGCTCCGCGTGGAAGTCGGCGTCGGGCCGAATTGGGAACAGGCGCACTGAGCCCGGCCTTTGCCTCGCTAGCGATCAATACTTCAGCGCGCCGAAGACTTTCTTGGCGATGCTGGTTGCCGCCGCCGCCGGATTTTTGCGAATCGCTTGTTCCTGTTCGGCGATCACGGTGAACAGACCGTCGAGCGCTTTGCTCGTCACGTAACTGTCGAGATTGGCGTCTTTCTCGTCGATCAGACCGAATTGCGAAGCCTGGCCGGCAAAGCGGTTGTACTGTTCGGCGAGCTGCACTTTGGCGGTGGCCTGTTTGACGATCGGCAGAAAGCGTTCGGTCAGCGCGTCCGACGTCGTGCGGCGGAAATACTGCGTTGCGGCATCGCTGGGCCCGCTGAGGATCTGCTTGGCATCGCTGACCGACATTTTCTTCACCGAGTCGACCAGGAGCGGGGTCGCTTCCTTCACAGCCATTTCCGCCGCGCGGTTCATCGCCGTGCGCAGATCGTCGGCTTGCTGTCCCATACCCATCATGCGCAAGCCGCCCTCGATACGGGCGAGCGAATCGGGCAGTGGGATGCGCACTTTCTCATTGTCGAGGAAACCGCCTGGTGCGGAGAGTTGCGCAACGGCCGCGCGCGAGCCCTGCACCAGCGCATCCTTCAGACCGCTCGTCGCCTCGCTGCGGCTCAGATCGTTCAGAGCGATCGCCCAGCATGGCGCGGCGAGCATGAATGCCACTGTGCCGAGTATGAAGTTTCTACGCTGCATGATCGGGCTGTTCGACCGCAATGCCGGCGTCGTGCGCCTGCTGATCGGCGTGGTAGCTGGAGCGGACCATCGGGCCGATGGCCGCGTGGGCAAAACCGAGTTGTTTGGCTTCCCGCTCGAACGCCGCGAAAGTTTCCAGCGGTGCATAACGCAGCACGGGCAGATGATGCACAGAAGGTTGCAGATATTGGCCGATGGTCAGCATGTCCACATCGTGCGCGCGCAGATCGCGCATCACCTGGACGATTTCCTCGTCCGTTTCGCCGAGCCCCAACATCAGTCCCGACTTGGTCGGCACCTGCGGATGGCGCGCCTTGAATTCCTGCAGCAGCTTGAGCGAATGGGCGTAGTCCGAACCGGGCCGCGCCTGCTTATATAAGCGCGGCACGGTTTCGAGATTGTGATTCATCACATCGGGCGGCGCGGCGCACAGAATTTCCAGCGCGCGGTCGAGGCGGCCGCGGAAATCGGGCACCAGCACTTCGATGCGCGTGCGCGGCGAATGCTCGCGCACGGCGCGTATGCAATCGACGAAGTGCTGGGCGCCGCCGTCACGCAGGTCGTCGCGGTCCACACTGGTGATGACCACATATGACAGTCGCAGCGCGGCGATCGTTTTCGCCAGATGCAGCGGTTCGTCCGCATCGAGCGGCAGCGGCCGTCCATGTCCCACATCGCAGAACGGGCAGCGGCGGGTGCAGACGTCGCCCATGATCATGAAGGTCGCGGTGCCGTGGCCGAAGCATTCGCCGATGTTCGGGCAGGAGGCTTCTTCGCAGACCGTGTGCAGCTTGTTCTCGCGCAGGATGTGTTTGATTTCGTGGAAACGCGAGTTATCGTGCGGCGCGCGTACGCGAATCCAGGACGGCTTGGGCAGCTTTTCCTGCGGCACGATCTTGATGGGAATGCGCGCGGTTTTCTGCTCGCCCTTGTGTTTGACGCCTGGTTCGTTCATCGCTGCGTACTTGCGGGTGGGGCTTGGAGTGTATCAATTCGGGCCGCTGCAAGCTGTGCGTCGATGCAATGCGCGAACCGATCGCCGACTTCGGCCACGCCGGCGCGTACGCCCAGATCGGCCAATTGTGTGACCCGCAAACCCTCGTAACCGCAGGGGTTGATGTTGTCGAAGGGCGCGAGATCCATGTCCACGTTCAGCGCAATGCCGTGATACGAGCGCCCGTTGCGGATACGCAAGCCCAGCGCGGCGATCTTGGCGTCGTCGACGTAAACGCCGGGGGCACCGGGCCGCCGCGCGCCGGCGATATCAAAGCCGTTCAGCAGATCGATGGCCGCTTGCTCGATGCGGCGCACCAGGGCCGATACCGTCAGCCCGCGCCGGCGCAGATCGAACAGAATGTAAGCAACGACCTGCCCCGGACCGTGATAAGTGATCTGCCCGCCGCGATCGATGTGCACGAGCGGGATGTCGGTTGCGCGCAGCAGATGTTCCGGCTTGCCGGCCTGCCCGAGCGTGTAGACCGGGGGATGCTCCACCAGCCACAACTCATCGTCGCTCGAGGCCGTGCGCGCGGCGGTATACCGGCGCATGGCATCGTAGCATTGGTGGTAACCGACACACCCCAGGCGACGGATCGCGAGGTGGTGTGTCGATGCCGCTTGCGCGACGGCGGTGACGACGGCGCTCACAGCACCATGGTCACCATAGGGTGATCGCACAAATCCTGATACACCCGGTCGAGGTGTTCACGCGACGTGGCCTGGATCGTCACGGTTAGGCTGAGGTAATTGCCTTCCCGGCTGGGACGCATCTCAACGGACGCGGGGTCGAAGCCGGGATCGTGCCGTTGCACGATGTCGAGCACGACCTGGGCAAAGCCGCTTTGCGTGCGCCCCATCACCTTGATAGGAAACGCACAGGGATATTCGATCAGGGATTGCTGCTCGTCTTCAGCCATGTCCGATTCGCCCCTTGTAGCTCTGATACAACTTGTACACTTTGGCGTAGACCGGTCCCGGTACGCCTTCACCAATCGGCATGCCGTCGACCATCGTGACCGGCACGACTTCGCGAATGGAGGACGACAGCCAGATTTCGTCGGCCGCATACAGTTCCGCGACGGAAATTTCGCGCACTTCGAAGGGCAGCCCATCCGCCTTGGCCAGCTCGAACACGAGGTCGTAGGTGATGCCCGGCAGAATCAGGTTGTCCTTCGGCGGTGCAATGATGACATCGTTCTTGACGATGAACACGTTGCTGCTCGACGCTTCGGTGACCTTGCCGTTGCGCAGCAGAATGACTTCGGCGCAATCGGCCTCCGCGGCTTCCTGGCGCAACAGGCAGTTGGCGATCAGCGACGTGGTTTTGATATCGCAGCGCAGCCAGCGAAAATCCTCGCGTGTAATGACTTTGAAGCCGGCCTGGCGCTGTTCATCGGTCGGTCCGCGCAGTTCGCTGCTCATGATCAACACGGTGGGTGCGACGGCTGGAGACGGGAATACATGATCGCGAGGCGCGACGCCGCGTGACACTTGCAGATACACGGTTTGATCAAGCCACGGATTTCTGTCCACGACTGCTTGGAGCAGTTCGGTCCAGCGCGCCGTGTCGTACGGGTCGGATATCCTGACGCTGCCCAGACTGTAGCGCAATCGTGCGAGATGTTCTTTCAGGCGGAACAGCGTGCGCGAATAGGCCGGCATGATTTCGTAGACGCCGTCTCCCAACATGAATCCGCGATCGAGGACCGAGACCTTTGCTGCGGACGGGGGAACGAACTCGCCGTTGAGATAAACCGTTTCGCTCACCGTGTTCTCCAGAAGAACACCGTCGAGACCGAAGACGTTGCCGGCGACTCCGGTTCGACGAATCGCTACTTAAACCACAGGCGGATGGTATCCCAGATGCGGCCGAAGAATCCCGCGGCGGGTATGTTGTCGAGCGCGACGATGGAATATTCGCCGACCTGCTTGCCCTCCAGCGTGACGCGCACCACGCCGACTTCCTGACCGGCGGCAATGGGCGCCACCAGCGGCTGCTGCGATACGAGTTCGGCCTTAAGTTTTTCCGCCTCGCCGCGCGGCAGCGTCAGATAAAGATCATGGGCGGGGCCCGCCTTGACGCCTTTCTCGGCGCCCTTCCAGACCTTCAAGGTGCTGACGGTCTGGCCTTTTTGATAGACGCGCACGCTGTCGTAGAACTGGAAGCCGTAGTTCAGCAGCTTCTGGCTCTCCTGCGCCCGCGCGCTTTCCGAGGACGTGCCCATTACCACTGAAATCAGCCGCTGCGATCCGCGCTTGGCCGAGGCCACCAGGCAATAACCCGCCGATTCGGTGTGACCGGTCTTCGCGCCGTCGACGTAGGGATCAAGCCAGAGCAGCCGGTTGCGGTTTTGTTGTGTGATGTTGTTGTAGCGATACTCGCGCGTCGCATAGATGGCGTAGTGCTCGGGATGCTCGCGGATCATCGCCGCGGTAAGCAGCGCGAGGTCGCGCGCGCTCGAGTAATGATTCGCATCCGGCCAGCCGGTGGAATTGGTGAAATGGGTATTCTTCATGCCCAGACGCTGCGCTTCGCGATTCATCATTTGCGCGAACACTTCTTCCGAGCCGCCGAGCAATTCGGCCAACGCGATGGTCGCGTCGTTACCCGACTGCACGATTGATCCGTAGAGCAGTTCCTTCACCGTCACCGGCTTGAGTGGTTCGATGAACATGCGCGAACCGCCCGACTTCCACGCGTGCTCCGAGACCGGCACCACCTGATCGGGCTGAATCTGTTTTTTATCCAGCGCCTGGGCCACCAGGTAGGCAGTCATCAGTTTGGTCAGCGATGCGGGCTCGGCGCGCTCGTCGGCATGCTGCTGCACGATGAGTTGTCCGGTCTGGTAATCGAGCAGCAGCCAGGATTTCGCTGCCACTTGTGGCGGTGGTGGCGCATCGGCGAACGCAAGCAGGGGAACAAATAACAGGCAGACGAATAGACGACTCAGCATGAGGGGGACAAATTCCAAGAGTGAGTGAAAAACACGAACACGACGCGAAAGCATGGCCGATTTTATAACAATGGCCTTTTGCACATGCGCACCGGCGCGTGGTGTACGCGCGTCAATTCGATGAACAGCGACCGAAATGGTTCCGGGCGGGTGAAAATCCGATCAAGTTCCGAGCAGGATCGCGCATGCGCGCAGCCGTCGAAGAGTGGAATAAACGGCTGATGCCTTAACGCGCTAAACGCACGATGTGCAGGCCGACACGCCGCTCGAAGCCTTCGCTAGCGCACGATATACGGCTTGATGTTCAACTGTCGCTGCAATTGTTCGGCAAGACCCGATGCTTCGCCGTGCGACGCAAAAGGGCCGAGCCGCACGCGAAACAGGCCCTGATGAGACACCACTTCGATCGCACGGTCCAGCGATTCCGTAATCTCGCGTGTAATGCGCGCACGCAAACTTTCGGCATTCGAGCGCGCGCTGAAGGCGCCGACCTGTACGTAGATGCCGGTGTTCGCAACGTCTGATTTCGGCTCCTGAGTGCTCTTCGTCGCCGGCGGCGGCGCAACGGCGGCAACGGTGGCGGAAGCGCCTTCGGAATCCGCATAGACCCGCTCGACTTCCACCAATGCACTGCCTTTACCGATATAGCCGAGCTTGTGCGCGGCGGCGTAGGAGAGATCGATGACGCGGTCATGCAGGAACGGGCCGCGATCATTGATGCGCACCACCACCGAGCGACCGTTGGCGACGTTGGTAACGCGCGCGTAGCTCGGAATCGGCATGGTCGGATGGGCCGCGGTCATGCCGTACATGTCGTAGGGTTCGCCGCTCGCCGTCGGCTTGCCGTGAAAGCGGCGCCCGTACCAGCTTGCCAAACCGCGCTGGCGAAATTCGGCGCGTTCCGGCTCGGGTACATATTGACGGCCGAGCGCGACGTAAGGTTTGTTGGCGTAACGGTGGAGCGGTTCGTCGCGTGGTTGCGCATCGGGAATGCTGCCCACATTCGCCGGCACATCGTCACCGGGGCCATCGTCGAGATAATAGCCGCCGCCCTTCGATTGAGTGGCCGGAGGTTTAGTCGGCGCGGTCGGACGCGACACGGTTTCGCCGCTGTCGCGCACGGGTGTGGTGCCGCATCCGCACAGCGCCAGTACGAGTCCGCCGACGCCAAACCATCGCAGCGTGCGCGTTCGCGGTGTGGAAGGTGCACTACATCGAGATACCCGCACTGTGGCTCCTCAGGTCTGCACCAGTTTGCGGTGCTTCTGGATGCTCATCAGAATGCCGATGCCGACGAATAGCGTCACCAGCGCAGTGCCACCGTAA
The DNA here is from genome assembly GCA_036566325.1 of Burkholderiales bacterium. Taxonomy (GTDB): domain Bacteria; phylum Pseudomonadota; class Gammaproteobacteria; order Burkholderiales; family SG8-39; genus ZC4RG42. The sequence continues at coordinate 23,585 of DATCWO010000006.1, forward strand.
CTGATCAACGGCAGCGGCACGCCTACCACCGGCAAGATGCCGCTCACCATGCCCATGTTGACGAAGACATAGGTGAAGAACGACAGCGAAATCGCGCCGGCCATCAGGCGCCCGAAGAAATTCGCCGCACCGGCGGCGATCATCAGACCGCGGCCGATGAGGGCAAGATAAAGCACCAGCAGTATGCCATTGCCGATCAATCCGAATTCCTCCGAGTACACCGCGAAAATGAAGTCCGTGGTCCGTTCCGGAATGAATTCCAGATGCGTCTGCGTGCCTTCCAGCCAGCCCTTTCCTCTCAACCCGCCCGAGCCCACCGCGATGGTGGACTGGATGATGTGATAGCCCGCACCGAGCGGATCGGTGGTCGGATCGATCAGGGTCAATATGCGCTGTTGCTGGTAATCGTGCAGCATTGACCAGAAAACCGGCATCGCAGCGCCTACGGCAACTACTATGCCGAGAATGATTTTCCAGGGCAGGCCGGCGAGAAAAATAACGTAGAAGCCGGCCGCCAGCACCAGCATCGCGGTGCCCAGATCAGGCTGCTTCATAATCAGACCGGCCGGGATGGCCAAAAGTGCCGTAGCAATGATGAAATCGCGCAGGCGCACGCTGCCTTCACGTCGGCCGAAATACCACGCGAGCATGAGCGGCATGGCGATTTTCAAAATCTCCGATGGCTGGAAGCGTGTCACGCCGATATGCAGCCAGCGTTGGGAGCCGTTGACGATTTCGCCAAACAGGTCGACGGCGATCAGCAACACGACCCCTGCGAGGTAGATCGGCAGCGCGAATCGCATCAGTGTCTGCGGCGGTATTTGCGCCGCGATCCACATGCAAGTCAGTGCAACCGCGATATTGACGCCTTGTGCGATGAGGCGGGACGCATCTTCGTTGGCCGCGCTGTAAAGCGTAAAAAGGCCGAGCGCGAGCAGCATGGTTGCGATGAACATCAATGCGCTGTCGATATTGCCGGTGAAGCGCTGCAGCAGTCGACTGAACATCATTCGTCTCCTGCAGCGGCGGCAGCCGGCGTCACTGCGGGCGTTGCCGGCAGTTTGCCGAGCAGGTAGTAATCGAAGGCCGTGCGCGCAATGGGCGCTGCCACGGTGCTGCCGTGGCCGCCGTTCTCGACCAGAATGCCGACCGCAATCTTCGGCGCGTCGGCGGGGGCGAAGGCAATGAACAATGCGTGATCGCGAAAACGTTCCGAGACGCGCTTTTCGTCGTACTTCTCGTTCTGCTTGATGGCGATCACCTGTGCCGTGCCGGTCTTCCCGGCGAATCCGTATGCGGCGCCGGCGCCTGCGCGCGACGCGGTGCCGCCCGGCTTGGTAACGTCCTCCATTGCCGATTTCACCAATGCCACCCATTTCGGGTGCAGCGGAATCTGACGTACAGGCTGAGGTTCGACCGTACGCTGTTTTCCGCTGTGCGTATCGACGATGTACTTGACGATATGCGGCCGATACGCGACGCCATTGTTGGCGAGGATCGCTGTCGCGTAGGCAAGCTGCAGCGGCGTGGCGAGGTTGTAGCCTTGCCCGATGCCGACCGATACGCTGTCGCCGGTGTACCACTTCTGATCTTCGGCCCGCTTGAAGCGCTTGCGTTTCCATTCGCGCGACGGCAGCAGGCCGCTTTTCTCGCCCTGCACGTCGATTCCGGTCGGCTGCCCGAAACCGAACTGCGACAGGAAGTTATGCAACACGTCGATGTCCGTATCGACGGCGAGACCGTAGTAGTAGGTATCGCAGGACACCACGATGGATTTGTGCAGATTCACCATGCCATGGCCGCCGACCTTCCAGTCGCGGTAGCGGTGGCCGTGGCCGGGCAGAGTGAAAAAGCCGGGATCGGCGATGCTGAAGTCAGGCGTGCGCTTGCCGAGTTCGAGCCCCATCATTGCCATGAAGGGCTTGAAGGTCGAACCCGGTGGATAGGTGCCGGTCAGCGCGCGATTGTTCAGCGGTCGGTCGGGTGAGTTGTTGAGCTCAGCCCAACTCTGCGGATCGATGCCGTCGACAAATACATTGGGATCGAAGCCGGGCTTGCTCACGAAAGCCAGCACGCCGCCGGTCTCGGGCTCGATGGCGACCAATGCACCGCGATAGTCGCCGAAAGCATGTTCGGCGATTTCCTGCAGTTTTGCGTCGATGTTGAGAACGAGGTTGTTGCCCGCGATCGGCGCCACCGAAGACAAGGTGCGAATGCCCTTGCCGTTGGCGTCGATTTCCACCTGCGCCGAGCCGGTGATGCCGTGCAGTTCGTACTCGTAGTTCTGTTCGATGCCGAGCTTGCCGATATGGTCGGTGCCTTTGTAGTTCACCTTCTGGCCATCTTCGACAATCTGTTCCAAATCTTTGTCGTTGATGCGGCCCATGTAGCCGAGCGCGTGGGAGGCCAGTTCGGCAAAAGGATAATGACGGAACAGGCGCGCCTTGATTTCCACGCCCGGGAAGCGATACGCATTGGCGGCAAAGCGCGCCACTTCCTCATCGGTTAGCCGCGTCTTGATGGGCAGGCTGTCGGCGCCGCGCAGTTCGGTGCGTAATTTGCGA
>DATCWO010000155.1:0-2501 GCA_036566325.1 Burkholderiales bacterium
CACACTGGTCGAGCGCGATGTGCAGAAATGGCTGGCCGGCGCAGTCGAACAACAACTCGTGATCGCGCCGCCCGAAGAAATCGTCGAACGCGGCGGCGTGTACGCGCTGGTCGGACCGACCGGTGTGGGCAAGACCACGACCACGGCGAAACTCGCCGCGCGCTGCGCGATGAAATTCGGCGCCAGGCGTCTCGCGCTCATCACCATGGATACCTACCGTATCGGCGCGCACGATCATCTGCGTGCTTACGGCAAGATTCTCGGCGTGCCGGTACACACTGCGCACGACGCGGCGACGCTGGCCGATGTGCTGGCCTCGTTTGCCGGCAAGCATCTGGTGCTCATCGATACGGCCGGTCTGGCGCAACGCGACGATCGCGTGAGCGAACAGATTCAGAGTCTCGTGACCAACAACGTCAAGCGCCTGCTAGTGCTCAATGCCGCCGCGCAACCGGAAACGCTGGAAGACGTGGTCGACGTCTATCAGGGCGCGGGGCTGGCCGGTTGCCTGCTGACCAAAATGGACGAGGCGGTCAAACTCGGCAGCGCGCTCGATGTGCTGCTGCGCCATCGTCTGACGCTGCATTACATCGCCAACGGTCAACGCGTGCCGGAGGATCTGCATGCGCCGAATGTGCAATATCTGGTGCATCGCGCGTTGCGCGCGACATCGAGCAGGGCGTTTGCGTTGAACGATGAAGAGATCGGCTATACCGCCACCGCGGCGGCAACCGTGATGGCCGCTGCGTCGCGCACACAGACGGTCGCGACGCATGCGCGCTGACATGCGGATCAACGATCAGGCCGAAGGCTTGCGCAAGTTGTTCTCGCGCAGCAGTCCGACTGTGCTGCCGATCCTTGTGCCGGGTGGTGGGCAGGGCGCGCTGGTCGCCAATCTCGCCATTGCGCTGGCACGCAGTGGGCGCGAAGTGTTGCTGGTGGATGCGACCCCCGGCGAAGTGGCGACGGCAATGGGACTGCGCTGTCGTTACGAACTCGCGCATGTCGTCGCTGGCGACAAGCAGTTGTCCCAGATTACGCTGTCGCCGCTCGACCGTTTGCGCATCGTGCCGGCCGCGCGTGCACTGGCCGATGTCGATCAACTCGATCAGTGGCTCGCGGCACTGGTGTCGCAACTGACGCAGGCGCCCGATCTCGTCATCGTCTATCAGCGCGCCGCCACCACAATGCTCGACGGCGATCTTCTCGTCGCCGCGTCGCCGGTGCCGGAGATGATCAAACGTACGTACGCCGAATTGAAGCGCATGAAGCGCGGTCATGGACGGTTGCGTCTGGTCGTGTCGCACGCCGCCGATGAGCAGGGCGCACGCACGCTGCATCGCGTGCTCGACGAAACCACCCAGCGTTATCTGGGCGAAGGCATCGACTGGGCGGGCTTCGTGCCGAACGATGTCTCGCTGCGGCGCGCCGAAGCGGCGTCGCGACCGGTCTTCGATATCGATACCGATGCTTCGTCCGCGCTCGCGCTGATGGCGCTGGGACGTTCACTCGACAACTGGGAACTGCCGCGACTTGCCGCGGCGCATTGAATAACGGGATACATGTATACCGCCGCCGGAATACTGGACAAGGACGACACCGTCCGCCGCTTCGCTCCGATGGTGAAGCGCATGGCGCATCACCTGGCCGCGCGATTGCCCGCCAGCGTGCAGATCGACGATTTGCTGCAGGCGGGGCTGATCGGCCTGATGGATGCGGCCGGGCGCTTCGAAGAATCGCAAGGGGTGCAATTCGAAACCTATGCCGCGCAGCGTGTGCGCGGCGCGATGCTCGACGAATTGCGTTCGAGCGACTGGCTGCCACGCGGCGTGCGCAAGACGCAGCGCCAGATCGAAACCGCCATTTCGCGTCTCGAACAACAACTCGGCCGTGCGGCGCAGGAAGCGGAAGTCGCTGCCGAAATGGGTGTCAGTCTGAATGCCTATCAGACCATGCTGGGCGAAGCGCATGGCGCGCAACTGGTGCACTACGACGATTCGGATGACGATCGCGACGATAATTTTTTCGAACGACATTGTCCCGACGACGGGCCCGAACCTCAGGAGGCGCTGCACGACGCGCGTTTTCGCGCGGCGCTGGTGACCGCGATCGAGAATCTGCCCGAACGCGAAAAGATGCTCATGGGCCTGTACTACGAACAGGAACTCAACTTCAAGGAAATCGCCGCGGTGTTTGGCGTGACCGAATCCCGCGTGTGCCAGTTGCACAGTCAGGCCGTGGCACGGTTGCGCGGCAAGCTCAAGGAGTGGTGAGCGTCTCTTGAAACCCGTACAGGGTGAAAGCGCCGCATGGCCGGCCATTGTCGTGCAGACGGGATTCTCCGGCATAGCGGTCTCCGACAAACCCTGGTCTCGCTTCCCCGGGCCTGCGCTTTGCTAGATGTGTGCGCTTTCCCGTCCGCACAGAGATTCGCGCGCGACGGGGATCGGCAATACGCGGTTGATCTGGTAATGCCCGCGGCCTCAGGAACGGGTGTTATT
>DATCWO010000300.1:0-5366 GCA_036566325.1 Burkholderiales bacterium
GCTTGCGCGCAATCGTGAACACATGGCGCTTCCGCTGATCTCCGTGCAGTCCTGCTAGAACTCGATGACTTGCCCGTTCTGCAGCATCTTCGGTCGATACGACCCCGCGTAGGCTTCAATTTCCGCCATCGTTAATTCCACTTCGCTGGGTTTCAGGTGGGTGATATACAACTCCACCGATCGTTCGAGCTTTTGTAGTTCCTCGGCCAGCATGCTGGGACACAAATGCTTGGCTACGCGCGCGAGATCGCGCTCGCCGTTGCAAAATGCACACTCAATGATCAGGTAGCGCAGATTGGCAATCCGGTTGACGATTGGCCAAAGCGCGTCATTTTTCGTCGTGTCGCCGGTGTACACCAGACTCGCCGCGCCGCTATCGATGTGATAACCCAACGCCGGCACGACATGGTTTGCCGGCAGGGCCGTGATGCGTCGGCCATTCAGTGTCACGGTCTCGCCCACATTGATCGCCTCATAGCGCAGATACGGCGCTGCCCGGCTGGGAATTTCGGCGAAATCGGGCCACACACTCCAATTGAAAATATGATTTCGAAGCGCATCGATCGTCGCCGGCAGGGCGTGCACAGTCAGCGGTCGGTCGCGCATTTGGCCCACTGTATCGACGATGAAAGGAATGGTCGCGATATGGTCGAGATGCGAGTGTGTGAGGAAGATGTGATCGATCGATGTCAGTTCGACCAGCGATAGCTCGCCGACGCCCGTCCCGGCATCGACAAGGACATCGTCGTCGAGCAGCATGGAGGTCGTCCGCAGGTGGCTGCCACCAATACCGCCACTACAACCGAGAATACGCAAGCGCATGAAATAAAGAGGCTTTGATATAGACAGCGGGCCGATGCCGACTGCTTCAGCAAGATATCGCGGAAGAATGGCCGCGCTAAGGAATAATGTGGCGCGCCGCGTAGTGGAGTGCCGAGAGCCTCACTCACTGGCTGTTCGTCAACCTTTGAAGAAAAACTCCATCTTGACACCGGCCAGTTCGATGATGTCGTGATCCCTCAGGGGATGTGCCTGCACATCGATCACGTGGCCGTTGATCACAGGAAACTTGTCGCCCTCCACATGGGTGATGAAATAGCCCTGCGGGCGTTGAGTGATAACCGCCACCTGCTTGCCTGTCGCACCCAGCGTCGTCAACGCCTTGGTCAGCACCAATTCGCGCCCCGCCAAAGTCCCTGACAGAACTTGGATGGCAGCCGCGCCATCCCGACCAACTACCGAACCGGAGATCGGACTCGGCGCCGTATTGGGCGTCGGCGCGACCGGCTGAGAGGTAGACAAACGCAGTGCCTGCGATTCGGACATGGGGCGCAGCGGCTGTGAACTGGTAATCGACGGTATGACGGGTGGCGGTGCGATTGCCGTGTTCACCAGTTCCGATGTAGCCGCCGAAGGCGACGAAGATACCTGCGACATCATGGCGTTCGGCCGCAGTACCATCGTGCGTTCAAATTCCTCCGGCGCCTTGCCCGGCGCAGCGGTCTCGTTAACGTACTTCAGCTTGTACTTGCCGAGCTCGATCACGTCGTTGGTTTGCAGGAAATGCTTCTTGATCGTCTGGCCATTGACGGAGGTGCCATTCGTGCTGCCCAGATCTTCCAGAAAGGAGTCGTTGAGAATGGTCACGATCACGGCATGCTCTCCGCTCACCGCCAGATTGTCGATCTGGATATCGTTATGCGGCTTGCGCCCGATCGTCGTCCGCTCTTTGGTGAGAGCGATTTCCTTCAGGACCAAACCATCCATACTCAAGATCAGCTTTGCCATTTGGCAATCCTTGTCTATCTACCGCGCCATGTCACATGTGGCATGCTATTTCATCCAACCGAAAATCCGGTCACGCCACGTACGCATCGCGGCGTAATCGCGCACGACTTTGACCAAAATCACCGAAATATTGTCCCGTCCGCCGTTGTCATTCGCCAGCTGCACCAGTTGCTGGGCCGCCAGGCGCAGATTCATGGACAGCGTATGCAGCGTCATCGCGATATCTTCGTCGGACACCATGTCGTTGAGGCCATCGGAACACAACAGATAGATATCGCCCGGAATAGCTTCGAACTCGCTGATCTCCGGCTCGACATATACCTCGATGCCCAACGCACGCGTCACCAGATTCTTGTTCTGGGAGAACTTGGCCTGCTCGACCGTCAGCATGCCGCTATCGATTTGTTCCTGCAGCAGCGAGTGGTCTTTCGTGAGCTGTTCAAGCCGATCACCGCGTAACCGATAAAGCCTCGAATCGCCGATGTGCGCGACGGTAACTCGGTTGTCGTAAAAAATCGCAGCGACCAGGGTCGTGCCCATGCCGGCGTATTGCGCCTCGCTCTGTGCCGCCTGGTAGATTGAACTGTTGGCCTTCGCGATTTGCTCGATCAACAGCCGCTGCGCGAGCGATGCGCGGCTCGTCGGATCGACGTAATACAGCGGCCGCTCATCCAATGCACGCTGCAGTTCGGTGGTTATCACAGCGGTTGCCATGCCGCTGGCGACTTCGCCGGCGTTGTATCCCCCCATGCCGTCCGCAAGCACGACCAGACCATTTGCCGCGTCCGCAGCCACAGAGTCTTCGTTGTGCGATCGGACCATACCCGGATCGGTGCAACTTGCAATTTCGAGCGCTTGACTCAAATCCATCTGGCGCACGCCCGCGTAAAACGCTCCAATGGCGCGACCGTGTAATCAGTCGGTCTCGATTTCACCGTTCCCCCGTCCCACTTGTGTGCATGCATCTTGTAAAACTTAGTGCAGCACTAACCTGCTGAAGAAACAGGAGCATAAATTTCATTCTTGCGGCCCGGTATGAATTTCGTCAAATTTCTCACCACTGGGAATAGGGAAAGTATGCGGCGAGCAAAAAAAAGCCCTGCACAGGGCAGGGCTTTCAGACTAATGATCCGGCTTAACTGCCGAGGATCGTCCCGACGGTGAGTCCCAGTGCAGCTGCCAATTCGGCGCCACCCAGCTTCTTGGTCTCTTCGCCCTTGGCCTTCGACACCTTGATGCGACCGCCTTGGCAGGTGATGTAGAAGCTGTCGCCGGCGATTTCTGAGACTTCGCCGATTTTGCCTTTTACGCCACCAAAAGCCCGGAACAGCTCTTTGCTGCTGTCATAGATCTGGACCTTCTTGCCGTTCAACGTGGTCCATGCACCGGGCGCCGGATTGCAGGCGCGGATCATGTTGTAAACCTGATCAACGTGGTTGTGAAAATTGAGCTTGGATTCGCCTGCGCGCATCCAGCCTTCGTAGGACGCTTTATTTTCGTCCTGCACGACTTCCTTGTGCTTGCCGGCAACGACGAGATCCGCCGCTTCCACCATCGCCTGCACGCCCATCGGGAACAGGTGATTGAAATACACGGTGCCGATGGTGTCGTCCGGGCCGATCGCGCATTCTTTCTGCAGCACAACCGGACCTTCGTCCAGACCATCGGTGGGGCGGAAGATCGTCAGGCCGGTTTTGGTGTCGCCCTTGGCGATCGGCCAGTTGATCGAACTCGGGCCGCGATAGAGCGGCAGTAGCGATGGGTGATACTGAATCGTGCCGTGCTTCGGAATATTGACGAATTCCTGCGGCGCAAATTGCAGCACGTACGCCATGATGCCGATGTCGGCGTTGCACTGCTTCATCGCCTCGAGTGCTTCGGCGCTCTTGAGGTTCGGCAGTTGATAAACCTTGAGGCCTTTTTCCAGCGCCGCCACTTTCAGCGGGTCTGCTTTCGCGCCTTCTTTTTCGGGCGCGCAAAACACAGCAGCGACGTCGTCGCCGCGCGCCAGAAACGCTTCCAGCGTGGCTTTGCCGAAATCCTGTTGTCCAATGATTACGATACGCATGAGCTTCTACCTTAAGTTTGTTGAACCTTAAGCCTTCGCCAAAGCAGCGCGCAGGGAGAACAAAACGGCTGATCTCTCCATGCTTCGAGCTTGATCAATAAGGCCTGGCCTTTTGAAGCGGGCCACAGAGACCGCTGCGAGGGGAAGAAGCAGAGTCTTCCGTGCTCGCCGCAATCTCCGTGGTTCAAGAATCGGCCGTTAGGCGACCTTCTTGGGCGGGTTGCTGAACGCACCCGCGGCTTTCATCGCTTCGATCTTGCTTTGATCGAAGCCGCATACTTCCTTGAGGACCTCTTCCGTGTGCTCGCCCAGCAGCGGAGAGCGCTTGTGCTCGACCGGCGAGTCGGTCAGCTTGATCGGCATGCCGACGTTGTAGCACTTGCCGCGCACCGGATGATCCATTTCCACCCACATTTCGCGTACGTGCGTATGCTCGTGGTCGGCGATGTCTTTGGTGCTCAACACCGGACCGCATGGCACCTCGATTTCGTTCATCAGCGCCGTCAATTCGTACTTGGTGTAATCCTTGGCGAAGTTCGTGAGGATCTTCCACAGTTCAGCCTGATTCTTGCGACGCTCACCGATTTTCGCGAAACGCGCATCGTTCGCCAGCGCTTCTCCGCCGATGCGTGTAGCCAGCTTCGGCCAGATCGCTTCCTGCACGACCAGATAGACCCAGTCGTTCAGTCCGTCGCCCTTGCACTTGATGGCATTGCCAAGCTGGCCGCCGCCCGAATCGTTGGCGCTGCGCGGTACCGCATCCAGCCCCTCGGTCGGCTGCGAGTACTCGGACAGCGGGCCACGCGCCAGACGCTGGTGATCGCGGAACTTGACGCGACACAGGTTCATGATGCCGTCCATCATCGCGACTTCGACGTATTGGCCTTGATTCGTATGCGTGCGCTGGAAGAGCGCGCCGAGGATGCCGATGACGAAATGCAGGCCGGTACCGGTGTCGCCGATCTGGGCGCCGGTCAACAGCGGCGAACCGTCAGGCAGACCGGTGGTGCTCATCGATCCACCCATGGCTTGCGCGATAGGCTCATAAGCCTTGAGGTCGGCAAACGGACCCGTCGAGCCGAATCCCTTGATCGAAGCCAGGATGGTGCGCGGGTTGATGGCGTGGATCTTTTCCCAGCTGTAACCCAGACGATCGAGCACACCGGGGCCGAAGTTTTCCATCACGATGTCGCACTTCTTGACCAGCTCGGCGAACACTTCCTTGCCTTGCGGGGTTTTCATGTTGACCGTAATGGAGCGCTTGTTGGCGTTCAACATGGTGAAATACAAACTGTCCGCATCCGGGATATCGCGCAACTGCGAACGGGTGATGTCGCCGGCCGGTGATTCGAATTTGATTACGTCCGCACCCATCCATGCGAGCAGTTGCGAGGCGGATGGCCCAGCCTGCACGTGCGTCATGTCAAGTATACGGATGCCTTCCAGTGCCTTTTTCATTGCCTTGAATCCTCCAAGCGGAATTGGAAACGGAAGCGCCCCGCAAGCGGGG
>DATCWO010000071.1:0-17852 GCA_036566325.1 Burkholderiales bacterium
CGGTGAAGCGGAGAGGGTCTTATTCAGCACCAAGTACGATCGCGAGTGCGCGTGGCCGTATTGGCGATGACAAAACACCCATTACTTTAGCTTTCGAACCCGCGATACCTCGATCGAAAAGCCGCGATCGAAGCCTCAGTAGATCCTTATTCGGCTGCGGCAGCCGCACCCGGCGCAGCGCGACGAGTGAGTTTTTCCTTGATCCGCGCCGACTTGCCCGAACGGTCGCGCAGGTAGTACAACTTGGCGCGACGCACATCACCACGGCGCTTCACTTCGACCGAAGCGATCAGCGGCGAGTAGGTCTGGAACGTCCGCTCGACGCCTTCACCCGAGGAAATTTTGCGCACCGTGAAAGAAGAGTTGAGGCCGCGATTGCGCTTGGCGATCACCACGCCTTCGTAGGCCTGCGCGCGCTTGCGTTCGCCTTCCTTCACGTTGACATTGACGACCACCGTATCACCGGGCGCGAACACCGGAATGGTTTTGCCGAGGCGAGCGATTTCTTCCTGCTCGAGTTGCTGAATGATGTTCATTGTCAGTTCCTTCACCGTACAAGGGGCGTACCGCCCTGCTTATCTCTTTAGCGAAGCCTCAGCGGCTCCCGTTTTCATGCCACTCCGCGCGGAACTCCGCGAGAAGCTTCGATTCCTGCGCGCTCAATGCGCGCTGCTCCAACAACTCCGGCCGCCTCAACCAGGTGCGACCGAGCGACTGCTTCAACCGCCATCGCTCGATGTCGGCATGATGACCCGACATCAGCACAGGTGGCACCGCCTCGCCTTCGTACACTTCCGGCCGCGTGTAATGCGGGCAGTCCAACAGGCCGTGCACGAACGAATCCTGCACCGCCGACTGCGCATCGTTCAACACGCCGGGCAGTTGCCGCACCACTGCGTCGATCACCGCCATCGCGGCGAGTTCGCCGCCGGACAACACGAAGTCCCCAAGCGACAATTCTTCATCGACACAGCGGCGAATCAGCCGTTCGTCCACCGCTTCGTAACGCCCGCACAGCAAGGTCACGCGCGGTGTCTGCGTCAACTCGATCACCTTGCGATGGTCCAGCTTCGCGCCCTGCGGCGACAGGTAAATCACTTTCGCCGGCACTTCCGGCACCCGTGCCTGCGCCGCGCGAATCGCCTTTTCCAGCGGCTCGATCAGCATCACCATGCCGGGTCCGCCGCCATACGGCCGGTCATCAACCGTCCGGTGATTATCCGTGGTGAAGTCGCGCGGGTTCCACAGCGTCAGACTCCACTTTCCTTCTTCCTTCGCCCGTCGCGTGATGCCGTATTCCGCAATCGCGTCGAACATTTGCGGAAACAGCGTGATGCAATCGAATTGCAGCATCACCAGTCCGCACCCCAGTCGACCACGATTCGCCGGCCTGGTGCATCCACCTTGCGCACCACCGCTTCGACATAGGGAATCAGGCGTTCCTGCGTTCCGTCCGTCACGCGCATCACATCGTGCGCGCCGTTGGAGAAGTGGCCGGCCACCTGGCCCAGCGCTTCTCCCTGCTCATTCACCACATCCAGGCCGATCAGATCGGCCCAGTAGTATTCGTCTTCATCCGCCGGCGGCAATGCCGCGCGCGGCACCGCGATATTGCTGCCTTTCAACAAGGCGGCCGCTTCGCGGCTGTCGATCCCGGCGAGTTGGGCAACCACGGCCGCGCCGTGTACCGCAACGTCCAGGACTTCCATTTCCTGCACACCGTCCGCGCGCGCGACCCACCAGCGGTCGTAATCGCACAATCCTTCGGGTGTTTCGGTGTAGGGCTGAACCTTGACCCAGCCTTTCACGCCATAGGGCCCTGCAATACGGCCCATCACCACCATGTCGGTCGACGTGCTGCGGCCTTCAGCCACGACGCCGCCCGATCGATGCTTTAAACAGCAGCGCGAGCAGCTTGCTTGACCAAGCGCGCCACGGTCGGCGATACCTGCGCACCCTGGCTTTGCCAGTACGCCAGACGCTCACCGTTCACGCGCAGCCCTTCGCGGCCTTCCGGCGCTTTCGGGTCATAAAAACCGACGCGCTCGATGAAACGACCAGTGCTCGCAAAACGCGAATCTGCCGCTACGATGTTGAAAAAGGGGCGCTTTTTGGCGCCGCCACGGGCAAGACGGATAACGACCATGAGGACCAACTCCGGGAGCCGCCGAGGAATCCAGGGCGGCCAGTCGAAAAAAGATCGCGATTGTAAGGGACGCGGGGCCGGATCGGCAAGCTGCGTGACATAAAAGATGCAGCCGGCGGGCCGGCTGCCCGCCCAAAACGTCAACGCATGCCGGGCATGAGCCCTTTCATGGACCGCATCATTTTCTGCAAGCCGCCCTTCTGCATCTGCTTCATCATTTTCTGCATTTGCTCGAACTGCTTGAGCAGGCGGTTCACTTCCTGCACCGGGACGCCCGCCCCGGTCGCGATGCGACGCTTACGCGACGCCTTGATGACTTCCGGTCGGGCCCGCTCATGCGGCGTCATGGAATTGATGATGCCTTCGATCTTGCCGAGCGCCTTGTCGTCCATCGACTGAGGCGTCTGCGCAGCGGCCTGGGAAAACTGCGCCGGCAGCTTGTCCATCAGCGAGGACAGGCCACCCATTTTTTTCATTTGCAGAATCTGCGACTTGAAGTCTTCCAGATCGAAGCCCTTGCCCTTCTTGAACTTCTCCGCAAGCTTCTGCGCTTCCTGCTCGTCGACGCCTTTGCGCGCCTCCTCGACCAGCGACAGGATGTCGCCCATACCGAGAATGCGCGAGGCCATGCGTTCCGGATGGAAGGGTTCGAGTCCGTTGAGTTTTTCGCTGACACCGGCGTACTTGATCGGCTGCCCGGTGACCTGGCGCACCGATAGCGCTGCGCCGCCGCGCGCGTCGCCGTCCAGCTTCGTGAGGATCACGCCTGTCAAAGGCAAGGTTTCGCTGAAGGCTCTGGCGACATTGACGGCGTCCTGGCCCTGCATCGCATCGACCACGAACAGGGTTTCCGCCGGCTGCAGTTCAGCGTGCAGCGCGGCGATCTCTTTCATCATCGCCTCGTCGATGGCGAGACGGCCGGCGGTATCAACCAGCAGCACGTCGTTATAGTGTCGCCGCGCATGGTCGACCGCCGCCCGGGCGATATCGACCGGCTGCTGACCAATCTGCGAAGCAAAGAAATCGACGCCGACTTGCGCCGCCAGCGTCTTCAACTGTTCGATCGCGGCCGGGCGATAAACGTCGCACGACACCAGCAATGGCTTCTTGCGCGCGCCTTCCTTCAACAGCTTGGCCAGTTTGCCGGTGGTCGTGGTCTTGCCCGCGCCTTGCAGACCGGCCATGAGAATCACGGCCGGCGGCGATACCGCAAGGTTCAGTTCCGCCGTGTCGCCGCCCATCAGCGCGGTCAATTCGCGATGCACCACGCCTACCAGCGCCTGCCCCGGCGTCAGACTGCCGATCACTTCCTCGCCGAGCGCTTTTTCCTTCACCCTGGCAACGAAGTCTTTGACGACCGGCAGCGCGACATCGGCCTCCAGCAACGCCATGCGCACCTCCCGCATGGCGTCGGCAATGTTCTCTTCGGTTAAACGCGCCTCGCCGCGCAACGTCTTGACGACGTGCGAAAGGCGTTGGGTCAAGCTGTCGAACATGTCATTCCTAAGAAAGCGAACCGCTGCCGGCAGGCAAAGCGGATGGGATAAACTGCCGCGATGGGAGGCGACATTCTACTGCACGCAATCACTGCTGTTCTCTATCTCGGGCTGGGCGTCCACTTCTGGCGCACGCGCTGGCGTGACCGGACCAAGGTAGGCGCGCTGCACTCGTGGGAACACAGCGCAATTCTGCTGCCGCTGGCGCTCCACACCTGGTTACTCTGGGCGGAACTGTTTCAAAGTCCGGTCCTGCATTTCGGCTTCGGCCAGGCGCTATCCGTGACCCTATGGTTGGCGGTGCTGATCTACTGGATCGAAAACCTGTTCATGAACGTTCAAGGCATGCAGGCGTTCGTGCTACCGGTGGCGGCGATATGCGCCTTTATTCCGGCGATATTCCCGGGCCCGGTGACGCCGGCATATACCCAGCACTTCGCCTTCCGTGCGCATCTGATGCTGGCGATGGCCGCCTACAGCCTGTTCACGATCGCCGCCATGCATGCGCTGCTGATGGCGTTCCTGGAGCGCACGCTGCACGGCGATTCGCCTGTTTCCGGACGCGCGGGCGATCGCTCGAAAGCGGCCCTCACGCATGGTGTGCTGGCCGGCATGCCGCCCCTGCTGACGCTCGAGACGCTGCTATTCCGCATCCTCGGCGTCGGTTTCGTACTGTTGACCCTGACCCTCGCCAGCGGCGTCCTGTTCTCCGAAGAGTTGTTTCAGCAGCCGGTGCAGTTCACTCACAAGACCGTCTTCGCCTTTGTGTCCTGGCTGATTTTCGGCTGCCTGCTCGCCGGCCGATGGCTGTACGGCTGGCGCGGGCGCCGCGCGCTGCGCTGGACGGTGGCGGGATTCGCCACCCTGCTGCTCGCCTACGTCGGCACGCGATTCGTCCTGGAAGTGCTGCTGCATCGGGCCTAGTGCTCGGCCGTCAGGTTGACAGGCGGCGCGCTGCCCGCTGATACTTTTGATCCGATTTCACTGACGTTCCAGTATTGGACGATCTTCCGCTCGCGCCGCAACTTGCCGCGCTTGTCGTATTACTGATTCTTTCCGGCCTGTTCTCGATTGCCGAAACCAGCATGATGGCGCTGAACCGCTATCGGCTGAAGGCAATGGTGCGGCTCGGCAATCGCGCGGCGCAGCGAACGGCCGAACTGCTCTCGCGCACCGATCGCCTGCTCGGCGTGGTGCTGCTGGGCAACAACCTGGTGAACGCCGCCGCGGCGACCCTGGTCGGGGTCATCACTATCGATCTGTTCGGCCAGAACGAGCTTGCACTCGGCCTAGGCACGCTCGCGATCACTTTCCTGATTCTGGTGTTCTCCGAAATCACGCCGAAAGTGATCGGCGCGGCTTATCCGGAAAAAATCGCGCTGCCGCTGTCCTATCTGCTCGGTCCGCTGCTGCGACTGCTGTATCCGATCGTCTGGTTCATCAACCTGTTCTCAAGCGCACTGCTATGGCTGATGCGCCTCAACCCGAGCGCAGGCGCGCAATCGCAACGATTGAGCAACGAGGAATTGCGTTCGCTAGTGCTCGAGCACAGTCACTATCTGCCGAAGAAACATTCGTCCATTCTGGTCAACCTGTTCGACCTCGAGCGTATTTCAGTCGAAGATGTCATGACGCCGCGCGCGCAGATCGAAGGGATCGATCTGGATTCCCCCGAGGAAGTGCTGATCGAACAGCTGACGACGAGTTATCACACGCGATTGCTGGCATATCGGGGCGAACCGGGCAACGTGGTGGGCATTCTGCATCTGCGCCGCGCGTTGTCGCTGATGCGCGAAGCCGGACTGTCGAAGGAAGCACTGGAAGGAGTCCTCACCGAACCGTACTTCGTCCCTGGCGATACCGGCGCGTTGAGACAGATGCAGTATTTCCAGGAGAACCGTCAGCGCATGGCGCTGGTGGTGGACGAATACGGCGTGCTGCAGGGATTGCTGACGCTCGAAGACATCATCGAGGAAATCATCGGCGAATTCACCACCAGCACGCCGATCAGAGCCTCGACTTTCGACTGGGACGAAGGCGGCAGTACGCTGGTGGAAGGCGCCAGCAGCCTGCGCGAACTGAATCGCAAACTGGCATTGCGGCTGCCGCTGGACGGTCCGAAGACATTGAACGGCCTGATTCTCGAATATCTGCAGGACATTCCCGAAGCCGGCGTGGGCGTGAAAATCGACGGCGTGCAAATGGAAATCGTGCAGACGCAGGATCGCGTCATCAAGACCGTCCGGTTGTTCAAACCGAAAGTCGCTGCAGCCGCCGAGGCGCACTGACACCGCCATTTGCGCGGCCTTGCCATTGTCATACCGCCGAGTGTGACGCTGTTCCCTTTACAGGCCCACCCCCGGCCCGCATCATCGTTCGGACGACCAAAGTGCCCGCAGCGGCCGTCCGAGCGTGATAGGGATCACGCGCAAGACAACGCCGGGCGGCCCCGAACACGCGAACGACGCGACAATGGCCATGGCCGGTTTACGGTCCGACGACCGTCACAACAGCGCCCTCGGTTTACCGAGCAGCAAATAACACTGAAAGACGAGGCGGCAACTATGGCGACCGCAGCAACGCTCAAACGTGGCTCCAAACGAGATGAGGTCAAGGAGTTCGTTTATCTATGGGAAGGCAAGGATCGCAGCGGCAAGCAGGTCAAGGGTGAGATGCGCGCCAGCGGTCAGAACGTCGTCAATGCGACTTTGCGCCGTCAGGGCGTGCTGGTCACCAAGGTGAAAAAGCAGCGTCTCGGTGGGGGCAAGAAAATCACCGAGAAGGACGTCGCACTGTTCACCCGGCAGATGGCGACCATGATGAAAGCCGGCGTCCCACTGTTGCAATCCTTCGACATCGTCGGCAAGGGGCACGCCAATCCCCGTGTTGCCCGGTTGCTGATGGATATCAAAACCGAAGTCGAAACCGGCTCCAGCCTCGCTGCGGCGTTCCGCAAATTTCCGCTCTACTTCGATCCGCTGTTCTGCAACCTCGTCCAGGCCGGCGAACAGGCCGGTATTCTGGAAATGTTGCTCGACCGTCTGGCGACCTATAAGGAAAAAATTCTCGCCATCAAGGGCAAGATCAAATCGGCACTCTTCTACCCGATCGCGGTCCTGGTGGTGGCTTTCGTCATTACCGCCGTGATCATGATCTGGGTCATTCCGGCATTCAAGCAGGTGTTCTCCAGCTTCGGCGCCGATCTGCCTGCGCCCACGCTAATGGTCATCGCCATGTCGGATTTCTTCGTCGAATACTGGTATCTGATATTCGGCGCGGTCATCGGCGGTGTATGGGGCTTCTTCGAAATGTGGAAGCGTTCCAAGGCCATGCAGATCATTCTTGACCGCTGGTTTTTGCGCATGCCGATTTTCGGCAGCATCATCCGCAAGGCCGTGATTGCGCGCTGGACGCGCACCCTGTCGACCATGTTCGCGGCCGGCGTGCCGCTGGTGGAAGCGCTCGATTCGGTGGGCGGCGCTTCCGGCAACCATGTCTATGCGCAAGCGACCAAGCAGATTCAGCAGGAAGTCAGCACCGGCACCAGCCTCACTGCTTCCATGCAGAACGCCGCAGTGTTCCCCAACATGGTCATTCAGATGACTTCCATCGGCGAGGAATCGGGTTCGCTCGATGCCATGCTGAGCAAGGTCGCCGACTTCTTCGAAGCTGAGGTGGACGACGCAGTGGCCTCGATTTCCAGCTTGATGGAACCGCTCATCATGGTTGTACTGGGTACGCTGATCGGCGGCATGGTCGTCGCCATGTATCTGCCGATCTTCAAGCTTGGTCAGGTGGTTTAAGGCCAAATCGCTCAAACAGGGCTGCCGCAAGGCAGCCTTTTTTGTTACATAGAGTTCCATGACTCCCATGACTATCGACGCATATGCGTTCAGCCTGGCGGCGCTTGTCGTCGGCCTCGCCATCGGCAGCTTTCTGAATGTCGTCATTCATCGGCTGCCGAAAATGATGGAGCGCGACTGGCATGCGCAATGCGCCGAACTGCGCGGCGATGCGGCAACCGAGACGGTGCGGTACAACCTCGCTTTCCCGCGTTCGGCCTGCCCGCATTGCGGTCATCAAATCACCGCGCTGCAGAACATCCCGGTGTTTTCCTACCTTGCGCTGCGTGGCAGATGCGCTGGCTGCGGCACCCCGATCAGCGCGCGCTATCCAATCGTGGAACTGCTGACCGGCCTGGCCACCGCCTATGCTGCATGGCGCTATGGCGCCACGCTGGCCGGTGCTGGAGCGATGGTATTTCTGTGGGCGATGATTGCGCTCACCTTCATCGACGCGGACACACAGTTACTGCCGGATTCAATCACGCTGCCGCTGCTCTGGCTCGGACTGCTGCTCAACGTCAACGCGACCTTCGTCGATCTGTCGTCGGCGGTGATCGGCGCAGTGAGCGGGTATCTGGTGCTCTGGTCGGTGTACTGGCTATTCAAACTCGCCACCGGCAAGGAGGGCATGGGCTTCGGCGACTTCAAGTTGCTGGCCGCCATCGGCGCATGGCTGGGTTGGAAAATTCTGCCATTGGTGATTTTGCTGTCGTCGCTGGTCGGCGCGATCGTGGGCATTGGGCTCATCGTACTGGCCAAGCGCGGACGCGAAGTACCCATCCCTTTCGGCCCCTATCTTGCAGCCGCAGGCGTGATCGCGCTGTTCTGGGGTCCGGCCCTGGTCGACCGCTATCTGGATATTCTGCTCTGATGTTTACCGTCGGTCTTACCGGAGGCATCGGCAGCGGCAAATCCAGCGTTGCGCGCCTCTTTGCCGACAAAGGCGTCACGATCGTCGATGCGGACGAGATTTCGCACCGACTCACGGCCGCCGGTGGCGCCGCGATCGAACCGATTCGGGCAGCATTCGGCGATGAAATGATCACGCCCGACGGCGCACTCGATCGCCCCCGCATGCGTGCGCTCGTATTCAGCGCCCCGGATGCGAAGGGCAAGCTCGAACGGATCCTTCATCCGCTCATCAGGCTGGAAGCAAGGCACCAAGTGGACGCAGCGCGCAGTCCCTACGTCATTCACATGATTCCGCTGCTCGTTGAAAGCGGTAATGCCAGGGCACGCTTCGATCGCGTGCTGGTGGTCGATTGCCCCGAAGCGGTGCAGATCGAACGCGTCACGGCGCGGAGCGGTCTCACGCGCGCGGAAGTCGAGGCCATCATGGCAACTCAGGCCTCCCGCGCGCAGCGACTGACGCAAGCAGACGACATCGTGGACAACTCCGGCGATCCCGCTGCGCTCGAAGCGCAAATCGAACATTTGCACGCACAATATTTGCAGCTCGCCACAACGCGATAAAGCGCCCCGCTTCGGTTGTCATGCATGGTTGATTGGTTCAGAATCGACCCACTTTTTCTCTCGGGCCATGCGTGATCACCTACGAGTACCCACTGATCGAACGCATCCGGACGCTGCTGCGTCTGGAAGATCTGTTCGATCGCGCCAACCACTTTTTGCATAAGACCGAGGCGCCCGAACATCACGTTGCGCTGCTGACGTTGTTCGAAATTCTCGAAGTGGCCAGCCGCGCGGATTTGAAATCGGATCTGCTGCAGGAACTCGAGCGTCAGAAGCAAACGGTCTACGCCTTTCGCAACAACCCGGACGTAAATCAGGACGCGCTTGCACGCATCGTCCACGAAATCGAAGTCACGTATGCCGCGCTGTATGCCATGACCGGCAAGGTCGGTCAGTATTTGCGCGAGAACGAATGGCTGATGAGCGTGCGCCAGCGCACCAATATCCCGGGTGGCGCATGCGAGTTCGACCTGCCTTCCTATCACTACTGGCTCAATCAGCCGAGCGAGGAACGCCTGCATGCGCTGCTCGGCTGGATCTCGCCGCTATTCCCGATTCGCGATGCGGCGACGATGGTGCTGAAGCTGCTGCGCGAAAGCGGCAAACCAACCGTGGTGCGCGCGGAAGGCGGCACGTTTCAGCAGATGCTCTCGGGCCGCTCGGCGCAAATGGTGCGCCTGCGCATCCCCCGTTCGCTCATCTGCGTGCCCGAAATCAGCGCCAACAAGTATGCGTTGAACATCCGTTTCACTGTGATCGGCGCAGATGAGACACGGCCGCGCACTTGCGACACCACCATCGATTTTGAATTGACCTCCTGCAGCTTGTAGAAATGAAGTCCGATCTCCGTTACGTCTCCTGCCCGCACTGCGGCACGCAAGTCGCCTGGACGAGCGAGAACCGCTATCGTCCCTTCTGCTCCGAGCGCTGCAAAATGATTGATCTGGGTGCCTGGGCCAACGAGGAATATCGCGTCGCGGTCGAAGAGGACGATGAAAGTCCGGACGACGACGAGGCCTCGCAGCGCCCGATCTGAGCGGACGCACTTGCAATCAGCGCACGCGGGTCCGGCGCTGCTGACTCAGGTTTCCCAACTGCCGCGAATCATCGCCACGCCATGCGCGCCACGGGACCAGGCAATGGTGAGATCGTCCGGCCGCATGCCGCCGATCGCATAGACCGGCAGATGCGCGCCTTGCGCGACCTTACTGAAACCGTCCCAGCCCAGCGGTGTGGCGTCCGGATGAGTCGGCGTGGCGCGCACCGAGCCGAGCACGGCGAAATCCAGTCCAAGCTGCTCGGCATGGCGTAGCTCTTCCGCGCCATGTATGGAGGAGCCGACGAGCGCGAAATCGGGCCGCGTCGTGCTTTGCATCAACTGGCGCGCGCTCAGATGCACGCCATCGGCGCTCACCCGCCGAGCCAACTCCACATCCCCATTGATCAGCAGCCTGGCGCCCGCCTTGCGCGTGAGCGCAAGCGCCTGCATCGCCAACGATTCCAGCTTCGCTGTATTGAGTGCGGATTCGCGCAACTGCACCAGCTGCAGACCTGCCGCCAGCCGTCGCTGCAACGTTTGCAAAAAAACCTCCGCGCCTACGGTGGCCGCATTGGACACCGCGTATTCATGAGGCAGCGTCAACGCACGCAGGACTGGCGTGTTGGCCGGCAGAAGCGGTGCAACTTCGATCGCGCCGGGCTGCTGCCAGGCCAGACGCTGTCCTTCGCGGCCATGCGGTTCACCGTGCCAGGTTGTCACGCGAAAGAAGTGCAGCCGCACGGTGGCGTGCGGATAGGTGAAGGTCTGCATCATCCACGGGTATGACTGCTCGACATCGATGCCGAGCTCTTCATGCAGTTCGCGGCGCAGCCCCTGATCGGGCGTTTCACCCGGCTCGATCTTGCCGCCCGGAAACTCCCAATAGCCCGCGTACACGGTCCGCGACGGACGCTGCGCAAGCAGGAACTCGCCGTTTGGGCGAAGGAGAACCGCGGCCGCAACTTCCACCGGCCGCATCAGTGATCCGCTACGCCCGCACCGCCTGCATGGCCGTGCCGCCCTGACCAGTCGCGGGCGAAATGCCAGGCGACGCGACCGCTGCGCGAGCCGCGACCGAGTGCCCACTGCAGCGCCTCGTCGCGCGCCGCCGCAATGCCCGCCTCGTCGCAACCGAGCGTACGCAACCAGTGCGCCACGATGCGCAGATACTCGTCTTGGTCGAAAGGATAGAACGACACCCACAAACCGAAACGCTCGGACAGCGAAATCTTTTCTTCGCTCGTCTCGCCGGGGTGAATTTCGCCGCCCACATGCTTGTATTCGAGATTCTCGTGCATGTACTCGGGCATGAGATGACGACGATTCGATGTCGCGTAAATCAGTACGTTGTCCGACGGCGCCGCGATGGAACCGTCGAGCACCACTTTCAGCGCCTTGTAACCGGGCTCGTTCGCCTCGAACGACAGGTCATCGCAAAAGATGATGAAACGCTCGGGGCGCTGCTCAACCAGTTCGACGATTTCCGGCAGATCGAGCAGATCCAGCTTGTCCACCTCGATGAGGCGCAAACCGTCGGCGGCATAACGAGTCAGCACCGCCTTGACCAGCGAACTCTTGCCGGTACCGCGCGCACCGGTGAGCAGGACGTTATTCGCCGGCTGCCCGTGCACGAACTGATGCGTGTTGGCATCGATCAGCGCCTTCTGCCGATCGACATCCTGCAAGTCGTCGAGCATGATGCGATGCGGGTTTCTGACCGACACCAACATGCCGCGCCCCTGCCGGCGGCGCCAACGAAACGCCGTGCTGGCCGACCAGTCGACCGGCGGCTGTGCTTGCGGCACCAGCGTCTCGACGCGATCCAGCAAGTGGTCGAAGCGGGCAAGCAGTTTTTCGAGAGCATCCGACACGGGCGACTCAGGTTCGATATTCGGCGTTGATCTTGACGTAGTCGTAGGAAAAATCGCAAGTCCACACGACCGTTGAAGCGGCACCTCGATTCAACTCGACGCGCACGGTGATTTCTTCCGGCTGCATGACGCGCGCACCATCTTCTTCGCGATAGCCGGCGGCCCGACCTCCGCGATCGATCACCTGCACATCGCCCAGAAAGAGATCGACGCGCGACGGATCAAAGTCGGCGATGCGGGCGTTGCCGATGGCCATCAGCAACCGACCGAGATTCGGATCGGATGCAAAGAGCGCAGTTTTAACGAGCGGCGAATTGGCGATGCTGCGCGCGACCCGCAGCGCCTCGTCGCCATCGGCGGCGCCGTTGACCTGCACGGTGATGAACTTGGTCGCACCTTCGCCATCGCGCGCAATCGCCTGCGCGAGTTCCGCGGCGACGCTGGTCACCATTTCACGCAGGCGCTGATAGGCCGGCGATCCAGTCGTGATTTCCGCACCGCCCGCCTTGCCGGTCGCGATCAGCACGAACGAGTCGTTGGTCGAGGTGTCGCCGTCGACGGTGACGCGGTTGAAAGACGCATCCGCCACCTCGCGCACCATGCTTTGCAATGCCTTTGCCTCGACCTTTGCGTCGGTGGCGATGAATGCCAGCATGGTCGCCATATTCGGCTGCAGCATGCCGACACCCTTGGCCATGCCGGTCACGGTAATGGGCGTGTTATCGATCACGGTCGTGCGCGATGTCGCCTTGGAAACCGTATCGGTCGTCATGATCGCGATGGCGGCATCGGCCCAATTGCCGGCTTGCAAACCAGCCGCGCATTGCGGCAATGCGGCAACGATGCGTTCGACGGGTAGATGCTCGAGGATCACCCCGGTGGAAAAGGGCAGCACTTCCTCAGGCGCGCAACCTAGATGTTGCGCCACCGATTCGCAAGTCGCGTGGGCGGCGCGCAGGCCTTGCTCGCCGGTGCCGCAATTGGCATTGCCGGCATTGACGATCAGCGCGCGAAAAGTCGAACGCGTCGCCAGTCGTTCGCGACAGACCTGCACCGGCGCAGCGGCAAAGCCGTTTTGCGTGAATACGCCGGCCACGCACGTCTCCGATGCGAAGCGCATCAACATCAGGTCGCGCCGACCCTGCTTGCGGATGCCCGCTTCGGCGTAACTCAACTCAACGCCAGCAACGGCTTTCAGCGCAGCGGGATTCGGGGGATTCAGGTTGACAGCCATGGCACGACCGAAATTCGTTCAATAAAAAAAGCCGCGCTGCTTCAGACGAGCTTGCCGTGGCAGTGCTTATATTTCTTTCCCGAACCGCACGGGCAAGGGTCGTTGCGGCCGACCTTCTCACCGCTGCGCACGAATGGCGTGTGCCCGGCAGACGAGCTTCCCACTTCGGCCACTTCGGCGTCGGCGCCGACCAGCGCCTCCTCCAGGCTGGGATGCTGGTACTGCACGTTTTCCAGCGCCGGCGCGGTGCGCTCGAACGCTTCCGCCTGCGCAACCTGTTCGGGCGTTTGCAGTTGCAACCGCATCAGGATGCGTGTCGTTTCGAGCTTGACGGTTTCGACCAGCGTGCCGAACAGGTCGAAAGCCTCGCGTTTGTATTCCTGCTTGGGGTCCTTCTGTGCATAGCCGCGCAGGTGGATCCCCTGACGCAGATGATCAAGCGCGGCCAGATGCTCGCGCCAATTCATATCCAGTGTCTGCAGCAATACGCTGCGTTCGATCTGGCGCACGATGTCGGGCGGCGCAACGGACATCCGCTCCGCATAGCTCCGATCGGCCAGTTCGACGATTCGATTGAGCACGTCTTCGTCGTCGAGGTCGCTTTCGGTTTCAAGCCACTGGCGCACCGGCGCCTCGATACCCATTTCACCGCGCAGTACGGTTTCAAGGGCCTCGAGATCCCACTGTTCCTCCACGCTCTCTGCCGGAACATAAGTCCGGTACAGGTCGGTCACCACGCCGTCGCGCAGCGCCTTGACCTGTTCACTGGCATCGTCGTTCTGCAGGATGTCGTTGCGCAACTGGTAGACATTGCGGCGCTGATCGTTGGCGACGTTATCGTATTCCAGCAACTGTTTGCGGATATCGAAGTTGTGCGCTTCGACTTTGCGCTGAGCGGATTCGATGGAGCGCGTCACCAGCGGATGCTCGATGGGCTCTCCCTCGGGCATTTTCAGCCGCTCCATAATCGACTTGATGCGATCGCCGGCGAATATGCGCAACAGCTGATCTTCAAGAGACAGGTAGAAACGCGACGAGCCCGGATCACCCTGGCGGCCCGAACGGCCACGCAACTGATTGTCGACCCGACGCGACTCATGACGCTCAGTGCCGATGATGTGCAAGCCGCCGGCCGCGACCACCTGGTCGTGCAGCGACTGCCACTCGTCGCGCAGTTGGTCGATGCGGCGTTCCTTCTCCGCAGCGTCCAACGATTCGTCCGCCTCGATGAATTCAATCTGCTTCTCGACGTTGCCGCCCAGCACGATGTCCGTGCCGCGACCGGCCATATTGGTCGCAATGGTGATCATTTTCGGCCGGCCGGCTTGCGCGATGATCTGCGCCTCGCGCTCATGCTGTTTGGCGTTGAGGACCTGATGCGGCAGCTTGTCCCTGTCGAGCAAACGCGACAGCAGCTCCGAGTTTTCGATCGAGGTCGTGCCGACGAGCACCGGTTGACCGCGCTCGTAGCAATCCTTCACATCGGCGCTGATCGCCAGATATTTTTCGTTGAAGGTCTTGTAGACCTGATCCAGACGATCTGTCCGCGCCGTGGGACGGTGGGTCGGGATCACCACCGTTTCCAGTCCGTAGATTTCCTGGAATTCGTAGGCTTCGGTGTCGGCGGTACCGGTCATGCCGGCGAGCTTGCCGTACATGCGGAAATAATTCTGGAAGGTGATCGAAGCGAGGGTCTGGTTCTCGCTCTGTATCTGCGCATGCTCCTTGGCTTCGATCGCCTGATGCAGGCCCTCGGACCAGCGCCGACCCGGCATGAGACGGCCGGTGAATTCGTCGACGATCACCACCTCGCCGTCCTGGACGACGTAATGTTGGTCCTTAAAGAACAGATTGTGTGCGCGCAGGGCGCAATTGAGGTGGTGCATCAAACTGATGTTGGCGGGGTCGTACAGGCTGCCGCTGTTCAGCAACCCGGCCTTGGCGAGCAACTCTTCCGCGTGTTCGTGGCCCGCTTCGGACAGCAGCACCGTGTGCGCTTTTTCGTCGACCCAGAAATCGCCCTCGCCTTCGTCGGTGGCCTGCCGTTTGAGCAGGGGTGCGACGGCATCCATGCGCTGGTAGACCTCGGTTCGATCTTCGGCCTGACCGGAAATGATCAGCGGCGTGCGCGCCTCGTCAATCAGGATCGAGTCCACCTCGTCGACGATGGCGTAGTTGAGGGTGCGCTGGAAACGCTCCTGCACCGTCATCGCCATGTTGTCGCGCAGATAGTCGAAACCGAATTCGTTGTTGGTGCCGAACGTGATGTCGGCGGCGTAGGCGGCATGCTTGTCCGAATGCTGCATGCGCGACAGAATCACGCCGACCGACAAGCCGAGGAAGCGATACAGCCGACCCATCCACTCGGCATCGCGACTGGCGAGGTAGTCGTTCACCGTCACGATATGCACGCCCTTGCCCGACAAGGCGTTCAAGTAAGCGGGCAATGTGGCGACCAGCGTCTTGCCTTCACCGGTACGCATTTCGGCAATCTTGCCGTAATGCAACACCATGCCGCCGATCAACTGCACATCGAAGTGGCGCATGTGAAGCACACGCTTGCCGGCTTCGCGCACGACGGCAAAAGCTTCCGGCAGCAAGTCATCAAGCGTCTCGCCATTCGCCAGGCGCAGCTTGAAGGCATCGGTCTTCGCCGCCAGTTCGGCATCGGAGAGCGCGCTCATGGCAGGCTCGAGTGCATTGATCTGCACGGCGGTCTTGCGATACTGCTTGACGATCCGGTCGTTACGGCTGCCGAAAACGGTCTTGAGGACCCGGGAAATCATGGAATATGGGGATGGGTAGGACGCGGGAAGGCGCTAGTCTATCACGCAGCTTCGGCACCTCTTCGGGCTGTATGTAGCGCTGCCGAAGGCAGGGAATCCAACCGGTGGCGCGGGGCAAAAATATTGCGCTTCGCATTGCCTGTGGCGCCGACAGCCGGGACAATGTTGAGCAATTCCGTGGAGACTGCTGCAACCTTGCGCGCCAAACCCATCCGAGATTTCCTGCAGGCAGGCAGCGGCGTCGGCGATCTGATCCCCCAGGCCGAGAAACTGCTCGCCTTGCGTCAAGAGGTCGCCCGCCTGTTGCCGGCGAATCTGCGCCCGGCCGCTCAGGTGGCGAATCTCAAAGCGCAGGTGCTGGTGCTGCAGGCAAGCAACAACGCCGTGGCGGCGAAACTTAAATATTACGCGCCGAGCCTGGTCAGCGGATTGGCCAATCAGGGTTATCACGTCACGCAGATCAAGGTCGAAGTCCAACCTGACGCCAGAGTGAGCAGCCCCTCGCCACGGAAGGCGCGTCTGGTGCCCGACGCGGCCAGCTCGGCCTTGACGCGCCTCGAGGACACCTTGCCGGAAGGGCCGCTGCGCGAAGCCGTACGGGCCCTGGCGAACAAGACCCGCTGAGACGACAAACGTCTGGCATATTGCCTCTCGGGATATGCCGCTGGCATACCCATTCAATCAATGCGCGCACGCGCCGCTCGATCGGCACGCATATTGTCTGTATAGGTAAGGCTTCAACTACAACATAAAAGGAACATGGCATGAATAAACATACCCTCATCGGCATTTGTGCGGTTGCGGTCGCCGTCACCGGTTGCGCCAACATGAGCGACACCCAGCGGCAGACCGCGACCGGAGCGGGCATCGGTGCGGCGGCCGGCGCAGTGCTGGGCGTCGCCACTGCCGGCGGCAACAAGGGCAAGAGTGCCGCGACGGGTGCCGCAATCGGCGCCGGCGTGGGCGCCATTGGCGGCTATATCTGGTCGCAACGCATGGAGCAGCAGAAGGCCGAAATGGAACAGGCCACTGCCGGAACCGGAATCGACGTCGAGCGCACTGCCGACAACCAGATCAAGGTCAACATCCCGAGCGATGCCGGATTCGACGTCGGCCGGTCGGCGATCAAACCGCAACTTGGCAGCGTGCTCGACAAATTTGCTCAGGGCATGCGCGATAACGCCGCCACGCAGATTCGCATCGTCGGTCATACCGACAGCACCGGCTCGGACGCGATCAACAATCCGCTGTCGCGCGATCGCGCCGCCAGTACGCGCAGCTATCTGGCCGCGCGCGGCGTGGCGTCGAGCCGTATCGCCATTGACGGCCGTGGCAGCTATGAGCCGGTCGCAACGAACGACAGCGCAAGCGGCCGCGCGGAGAACCGGCGAGTGGAAATCTATGTAGGTGAAGTCCAGCGGACGGCGCAAAACCGCTGATCGCATGAAGTAGGGCGCACTACGAGCGCCCTACTTAGCTCCGATTAAGTTTTTCGGCCAAGAATGACGCGAGTTGCTCGGGTCGCATCCCTCGATGAAGCCGATGGAACCTGCTCCACCTTTCGCGGCCCCACACACGCGACCATACTCGGCACGACTT
Source organism: Burkholderiales bacterium (assembly GCA_036566325.1). Taxonomy (GTDB): domain Bacteria; phylum Pseudomonadota; class Gammaproteobacteria; order Burkholderiales; family SG8-39; genus ZC4RG42. The sequence goes on from DATCWO010000071.1 coordinate 17,490, forward strand.
AATGGGCTTTCGCTAAATCGCGAGTACCAGCCGTTCGAGAAAAATGAAGGAGACGATGAGCGCCGCAATGATCAGCGCGTACTTGAAGACCTGCACGCCAAAGCGCAAATAGCGGCGATTACCGGTCAGAAAATAAACCACCACCGACGCGCCGACGGTTAGAACGACGAGAAAGCCGAGCAAACGCAGGATAAGCATCTCAAAGATCCCCGGCGTTTGTGGCGGCGCGTGGCCGTCGCATTAAAACCACTCGCCGTTCAGGCGTGCAACGCGCACAGGCGGCTCAGCCCAATCGGCGCCTGTTCCGCTTTATCGAAGCTCACCATTTCCCACGCATCCGCTTCGGCCAGCGTCGCACGCAGC
>DATCWO010000226.1:0-5966 GCA_036566325.1 Burkholderiales bacterium
GCGCGCTGCTCAACGTGCCGAAAGACGCTCGTCCAGATCGACGATCCAGTGCTTGATGGGGATGCCGTCTTCGGTCGTCAGATGGTTCTGGCAACCCACGTTGGCGGTGAGGATGACTTCCGGCATTCCCGAACTCAGGGCGGCAAGCTTGTTGCGCTTGAGTTGCTGCGAAAGTTCCGGCTGCAGGAGCGAGTAGGACCCGGCCGAACCGCAGCACAGATGCGCGTCCGGCACGTAAGTCAGACGATAGCCCAGTGCGGACAGCAGCCGCTCGCCGACGCCGTGCAGCTTCTGCCAGTGCTGCAACGAGCATGGCGCATGGAAGGCGACGAGCGGCGCGTGCTCGAGCAGCGGTCCGCCGCGCACCGCTTCCGCGTTCAACACTTCAGTGAGATCGCGGGTCATGGCGCTGATGCGACGTGCCTTGTCCGCGTATTGCGGGTCGTGCTGCAAATGGTGCCCGTACTCGCGCACCGTCGCGCCGCAACCCGATGCGGTCATGACGAAGGCTTCGACCCCCTGTTCGACATACGGCCACCAGCGATCAATCATGCGGCGCATGTCGTCGAGCCCGTCGTCCTGACGATCGAGGTGAAAGCGCAAGGCGCCGCAGCAGCCCGAGGTTTCGATCAGCGAAATGCCGAAGCGGTCGAGCACGCGCGCGGCGGCCGGATTGGTGTCCGGCGTCAGCGCCGGCTGCACGCAACCGCCCAGCGCCACCATCCGGCGCGCGTGGCGCAGTGCCGGCCATGCGCGCGCCTCAGGAATGTGCAGCGGCAGCTTCTGCGCCAGTCTGATCGGCAACAGAGGACGCAGCGCCATGCCGGTGCGCAACAACGCCTTGAACAATTGTGTGCGGGTGAAGACGGCGCCGATTGCCGTACGCATGATGCGTTCGTGCCACGATCGCTGTACGCGCTCATTCACCAGTGCCCGACCGATATCGACCAAGGCGCCGTACTCCACCCCCGACGGACAGGTGGTTTCGCAATTGCGACAGGTGAGACAGCGATCGAGATGCAGTTGCGTGCTGCGCGTAACCGGCTCGCCTTCGAGCATCGCCTTCATCAGATAGATGCGGCCGCGCGGCCCATCGAGCTCGTCGCCGAGCAATTGATAAGTAGGACAGGTCGCAGTACAGAAACCGCAATGCACGCACTTGCGCAAAATGGCGTCGGCCGCCTTGCCCTGATCGGTGTCGCGAATGAAATCGGCGAGTTGCGTCTGCATTTCAGAGGCCTCGATACATGCGGCCGGGATTGAACACGCCGTGCGGATCGAATTCGTTTTTCAGCCGCCGATGAATGTCCATCGTCACTTGCGGCAGGGGATGAAACACGGCAACGCCCGCATCGCCGCCGCGAAACAAGGTCGCATGGCCGCCGCGTGCTTCGGCCGCCGCGCGCACGGTGCGTGCATCGGCCTGCGTGACGAGCCAGCGCAACGCGCCGCCCCACTCGATCAATTGCGCGCCCGGCAATTCCAGCAGCTTGGCGATCGACGGCACCGACACGCGCCACAACGGCGCGTCGGTCTGAAAAAACGGCGCGGTGTGATCGCGCATGCTTTGCCAGAGTTGCATCGCCTGCGCTTCGTTTACCGCATCGCCACCCAGGCGCGCGCAGGCCGCATCGATGGCGACCCGCGCACCCGACAGCCGCACATGCAGTTCGCCATCGTGATACACGCTGGCGCTGATCGGCAACGGACGTGCGGCCCAGGTGTTCAAGCTCTGAATGGCGACGGCCTCGGGCATTTCAAAGCGCAGCGTCGCCTCCGCCGCGGGGCGCGGCAAGACCTTGAGCGAAATTTCCGTCAGCACGCCGAGCGTGCCGAGCGCGCCGACCATGAGGCGCGACACGTCGTAGCCCGCGACGTTTTTCATGACCTGCCCGCCGAAGCGCAGATCATTGCCGCGACCATCCAGCATGCGCAGGCCCAACACGAAATCGCGCACGGCGCCTACCGCCTGTCGGCGCGGACCGGACAGGCCGCTTGCCACGACACCGCCGATGGTTGCGCCTTCCGCGTAGCGCGGCGGCTCGAACGCCAGCATCTGATTGTTGTCGGCGAGTAGCGCTTCGACCTCGGCCAACGGCGTGCCGGCACGCACGCTGATCACCAGTTCACTCGGTTCGTACTCCACCACACCGTTGTAGCCGCGCAGATCGAGTGCCTCGGCTTCGACCGGATGACCGTAAAAGCGCTTGGTTGCGCCGCCTTGGATGAATAGAGGGCGCCGCTGCGCGGCGGCCGCACGTATGGTTTCGGCAATCGTCTGCAGCATCAACTGGCTTCGATCAACGTTCTTTTCGGTAGAGAGGAAAGGCTTGTTCAAAATCTGGGCAGTTCCGGATGCGGCAACTGGCCGCCTTTGATATGCATGCCGCCGAACTCGGCGCAACGATGCAACGTGGGAATGTTCTTCAGCGGATTCAACAGGCCGCGCGGATCGAATGCGCGCTTGACGCCGCGGAAGCGTTCCAGCTCGTCTGCGGAAAACTGCTGGCACATCTGGTTTATTTTTTCGATGCCGACGCCATGCTCGCCGGTGATGGTACCGCCGACTTCGATGCACTTCTGCAGCACTTCGGCAGCGAAGGCTTCGGTGCGATGCAGTTGGTCCGGATCGTTGGCATCGAACAGAATCAGCGGATGCAGGTTGCCGTCGCCGGCATGAAACACGTTGGGACAGCGCAAGCCGTATTTGCGCTCCATCGCCCCGATGAACAGCAACACGTCGCCGAGCCGCTTGCGCGGGATGGTGCCGTCCATGCAGTAGTAATCAGGGGAAATGCGCCCCACCGCGGGGAATGCCGCCTTGCGCCCGGCCCAGAAGCGGATGCGTTCGGCTTCATCCTGCGATACGCGCAAGTTGGTCGCACCGGCACGCAGCAGCACCGCTTGCATGCGGGCGATTTCGTCTTCCACCTCTTCCGGCGTGCCGTCCGATTCGCACAGCAGAATCGCGGCGGCGTCGAGATCGTAGCCCGCATGCACAAAATCTTCGACGGCGCGCGTGGCGGAGCGATCCATCATTTCCAGACCGGCCGGGATGATGCCCTCGGCGATCACCGTCGCCACCGCTTCGCCGGCCTTATGCACATCATCGAACGAAGCAAGGATGACCTTGGCGGCTTCCGGCAACGGAATGAGTCGCACGGTCACTTCAGTGACGACCGCGAGCATGCCTTCGCTGCCGATGACGACCGAGAGCAGATCGTAGCCGGCGCTATCGAGCGCCTCGCTGCCGAACTCGATCGCATCGCCCGCCATGGTGTAGCCGCGCACACGCAAAACGTTATGTACGGTCAACCCGTATTTGAGACAGTGCACGCCGCCGGAATTTTCCGCGACGTTGCCGCCGATGCTGCAGGCGATTTGCGAAGACGGATCGGGCGCGTAATAGAGCCCGTAGGCTTGGGCGGCCTCGGAGATCGCCGCGTTGCGCACGCCGGGCTGGACGCGCGCGATACGCGCGACCGGGTCGAGCGAAAGAATGCGCTTCATTTTCGCCAGCGACAGCAGCACGCTGTCGGGCGCCGGCAGTGCGCCGCCGGACAGTCCGGTGCCCGCCCCGCGCGCAATCACCGGCACATTCATTTCGTGACAGGTGCGCAGCACGAACGCCACTTCGTCCTCGTTCGCGGGCAGCGCCACGACCATGGGCAATTCACGATAGGCCGACAGGCCGTCGCACTCGTACGGCCGCGTGTCTTCGGTGCGATGCAGCACCGCCTCCATCGGCAGGCGCTGACGCAGACTCGATACGACGTCGATCTGGCGATCCAGATCGATTCCCGGGAAGCGGGCATTTACCGGCGGCGGCAATGTAGCGCCCACGCTAGGTTCTCCATAGTGCCAATGCACTCGGCATCGATCCACACCATATAGCCGCTTGCATCGGCGCCGTCAAACAGTCGAAAAATCACCAGCCGGCCGCGCTTGGTTCGATGGCGTCTGCCGTGTGGCGATGGTCACTTGCTTGCGGGCGAGGCTTCGACGCCGTAAACCGCATCAGCGATATCCGCGCTCAGCGCCTCGCACGATTCATCCGCATCCCAAGGCAAAAGCGCAGCGATGCGCGATACGCCAAGGTCGCGCAATTGATGGGCGACGCCCTGCCCGTATTCGACATGGCCGCGCCCCATGATGCCGACCACCAGCGCGTCGGGCCGATCTCGCAAGGCGTCGGCCAGCGCTTGCGCCATGGCGCGATCCCACAGCAACTGGGCGCCGATGAAACGTTGAAATTTGGGATCGTCGAGTGCCGGCGCGCCGTTACCGGGACGGTGTTGCGCGTACGCCTCACCCAGTCTTTCGACGTAGCGGTCGGCGGGCGGCGCCGGCGGCGAGACGCCTTCGCGCCGCTCGCGTGCAACGGCATCGAAGCCGTTCGCACCGGTGTCGCGCACCAGCGCCTGCTCGACGTTCAGAGCGCGCATCGGAATGCCCTGCGTGCGGGCGAATTCGAACAGCGGGCGATAGAGCTCGAAATCGAAACGCCAGACGTTTTTCCAGTCGGATTGGCGCAGAAATTCCTCGATCGTCAATTCGCCCGTGACCCAGCGATCGAGGACCGGCTGCACGCGGCGCGGGAACATTTCGAAGCCGATCACCATGGCCGGTCGCATCGCATGCAAGGCCTGCAGGGTTTCGAGTTGCCAGCGATGATGCGGCGCCTGCGCATGGCTCTCGCCCAGCAGAACGACCTCGGCGCTGGCGGCCTTCTCGTACACCACTTCTCCCGCCAGGGACTTACGGTCGCTCGGCTGCAGCCACGTACCGGGCGGCACGCAGCTTTGTGCATCAGCCGCGCCGGCAGCGAAAAACAGCAATACGGCAACGACGTGCCTCAGCGATCGGCACGTCGTTCTTTTCATCGTTCGCGCCTGCGTGGCGCCGCCGCCGCCGATTTACCGTTGATGACGCCACCCTGCATCAGTTCGGCCAGCGCCTGGCGCAACCAGATCTGCGCGGGGTTGCGATGCGTGCGCTCATGCCAGACCGCAGCGATGGTGAGATGAGGAACGTCGAGCGGCAAATCGAAGCTCCGCAAACTGTCGGCATAGCTGCGCGCCAGTCGCTCAGGCAGCACGGCGATCATGTCGGAACGCGCGACCATTTCGGGCACCAGTAGAAAGTGCGGCACCGACAACCGGACGTGGCGCTTGCGCCCGACTGCCGCGAGCGCTTCGTCGATTTGCGCGGCGCCGGCAAAAAAATAGCCATGCCGGGCGACCAGTACGTGGTCCATGGCGCAGAAATCCTCAACGCTCAGCGTGCGCTTGAGACGCGGGTGATTTTGCCGTGCCACGACGACGAAGCGTTCCGCGTAAAGCGGACGCGAACGCCCGGCGCTCGGCGCATTGGCTGCATTGATGAGGACGAGATCGACATCGCCGCTTTCCAATTGACGTCCGACGCCGGCGTAATCGGAAGGCTGCACTTCGAGCCGCACCTGCGGCGCGCATTTTTCGAGGTGATCGACCAGTTGCGGCAGGATCGCCCACTCCACATAGTCGGACGCGGCGATGGTGAATTTCACGGTCGCCGTGGACGGATCGAAGCCGTCGGACGGCTCGACGATGCGCCCGATGTCTTCGAGCACCTGCTTCACCGGCGCAGCAAGCTCGGTGCCTTTGGAGGTGGGCAGCATGCCGCCGGAGGTCCGCAAAAGCAGCGGATCGTTGAACAATATCCTCAAGCGGGCGAGCGCCGCGCTCGTCGCCGATTGCGAGAGGCCGAGACGGGCGGCAGCCCGGGTAACGTTACGCTCCGCCAGCAGGACGTCGAGCGCCACCAGCAGGTTCAGGTCGATAGAGCGGATATCCATGGGATCGATACATTACCGTATAAAACATCGATATGAACAATTTTTATAAGCTCATAACCGCGATCGCGTTCTCTTTTTACGCAGAGTAAAATTGGCAATTAACATATTGATTACGCGCCAGCGTTATCCG
>DATCWO010000102.1:0-4559 GCA_036566325.1 Burkholderiales bacterium
AAATGGTTCATGCTGGCCGGCGCCATGCAGGTCGAACACTGGACCGCAGTCACGGTGATTGTGATCAGCACGTTGCTCAATGCGGCGTACTTCGTGCCGATCGTGTACACCGCTTTCATGCGCGCGCCGGCCGATGACGCGTCGCACGGTGAAGCGCCCTGGCCCATGGTGCTTGCCATGGTTGTCACCGCAACCGCGACGGTGGCGCTGTTCTTCTACGCAGATGTGCCGCTTGCGCTGGCGCGGCAACTGGTCGGGAGTTGATATGCAAGAGCCGATCGATCGTGAACCGCACTGGCTGACGCGTCCGGCCACCATCCGCAAGTTGTGGTGGGGATTCGGCGTGGTGTTGGCGTTGACCGTGCTCGCGCAATTCGCCATTCCGATCGAGGGTCACTTCGGCATCGACCGCCTGTTCGGCTTTCATGCCTGGTACGGCTTTATCGCCTGCGCGGCGTTCATTCTGATCGCGAAGGCGATCGGCGTTCTGATCAAGCGGCCGGACACGTATTACGAGGCGCGCGTGGAGGATGACGCATGAGCGCTTTGCATCCCGGCCTCATTCTCCTGCTCGGCGGTCTGCTCCTCGGCGCATTGCCGGCGCGCAGCCGTACCGCGGCAATCCTGGTGCTGCCGCTCGCATCGCTGGTCGCATTGTGGGCACTGCCCGAGGGCGTGCTGTGGCATGGAGAGTTTCTCGGTGTGACGGTCGCGCCGCTGGTGATCGACAAGCTGTCGCGCCTGTTCGCCACCATCTTCGCCATCATGGCCTTCGGTGGCGGCCTGTTCGCGCTGCGTCAGCAAAGCCGCCTGGAAGTGCCGGCTGCATACATTTACGCCGGCTCGGCCATCAGCGTGGTGCTGGCGGGCGATCTCGCCACCGTGTTCGTATTCTGGGAACTGATGGCGATCGGTTCCACCCTGGTGATCTGGAGCGCCGGCAACGAAGCGGCATGGCGCGCCAGCCGTCGGTATATTTCGGTTCACCTGCTCGGCGGCGTGCTGCTGTTTGCCGGCATTACCGGGCATCTGGTGCAGACCGGCGACTTGTTGTTCACCCGCATTGCACTTGATTCGCCGGCGCAGTGGCTGATCCTTGCCGGCTTCCTGCTCAACGCCGGGGCGCCGCCGCTGTCGGCGTGGCTGCCTGATGCGTATCCGGAAGCGTCCTGGAGCGGCATGGTGTTCCTGTCCGCCTTCACCACCAAGACGGCCGTGTACGTTTTGCTGCGCGGTTTTCCGGGCACCGAACTGCTGATCTGGGTCGGCCTGTTCATGGCCATGTACGGCATCATTTACGCGCTGCTGGAAAACGACATGCGGCGCATTCTTGCCTACAGCATCGTCAACCAGGTCGGATTCATGGTTGTCGGGATCGGCATCGGCACCGAAATGGCGCTGAACGGTGCGGCTGCGCATGCGTTCACGCACATCCTCTACAAGGCGCTGCTGCTGATGTCCGCCGGCGCGGTGCTGTACCAGACCGGCAATCGCAAATGCACCGATCTCGGCGGCTTGTTTCGCACGATGCCGCTCACCTGTATTTGCGGCATCGTCGGTGCGCTGTCCATTTCATCGTTCCCGCTCACATCGGGCTTCATCAGCAAATCGATGATTTCCGAAGCCGCGTCGCACGAACATCTCGCCTTCGTCTGGTACATGCTCGCGGCCGGGTCGGCCGGGGTCTTTCTGCACGCGGGGATCAAATTTCCGTGGTTCGTATTCTTCCAGCGCGACTCCGGTTTGCGCCCGTCTGATCCGCCATGGAGCATGCGGATCGCGATGATCCTGCTGGCGGCCGCGTGTATCGGACTGGGTGTGATGTACGAGCCGCTCTATGCGTTGCTGCCGTACGCGGTCGATTACCAGCCCTATACCGCGCCGCATGTGCTGCTGTATCTGCAATTGCTGCTGTTCTCGGGGCTGGCGTTTTTCGTGATGCTCAACTTCCTGCGTCGCACGCTGACCATTACGCTCGACGTGGACTGGTTCTATCGCGTCCCGGCGCAAGCGTTTGCGCGCGGCTTCGAACGACTACTCGCCATTGTGCGCGGGGAGTTCGGCGCGGTGTTGAGCGCAATGGGGGGGCGCACATATCGCGTACTCGATCGATGGATCGGGGCCGACGGCGCACTGGCGCGCACCATGTCGACCGGACGCATGGCCTTCTGGCTGGTCGTGATGCTCGCCGGTTATCTCGTTACGGCGTACTGGTAAACGGGTCAGACGTATCGGCGGAGCCTGCCTGCTGCAGTAGCGCACGCAACGTTTCCGGCTCGGCAGGCTTCACCAGATGAAAATCGAAGCCGGCTTCGCGCGAACTGCGCTTGTCGTTTTCCTGGCCCCAACCGGTGAGCGCGATGAGTAATGCTTTCGAGCCGCGCGCGCGGATGAGACGGGCTGCGTCGTAGCCGTTCAACGCCGGCATGCCGATATCGAGTACCACCACATCGGGCGCAAAGTGTTCTTCCAGTTCCACCGCTTCCAAACCATCGTGCGCGACGCGCACTTCGTCGCCGTCGAGCCCCAATAGCGTCGCCAGGCTCTCCGCGGCGTCGAGGTTGTCGTCCGCGATCAGGATGCGCCGGCGCTGCCGATTTCCAGGCGAGGTCGTCCGCATCGTTCCAGTCTGCCCCTCGCTCGTGCGCGCGGTCGCGAGCGGCAATCGCACCTTGAACTCGGCGCCGTGGCCGATCCCCTCGCTTTTGGCCTGAACGCTGCCGCCGTGCATTTCCACCAGCCGTTTCACCAGCGTGAGTCCAATGCCCAGTCCGCCCTGCGCGCGTTCGAGCGAGCGATCACCCTGCACGAACAGTTCGAACACGTTCGGTAAAACCTCCGCCGAAATGCCGATTCCGTTGTCGCGCACGCTCACCATGACATCGGAATCCTGCACCGCAGCTTCGACCTCGATGCGACCGCCGCTCTCGGTGTATTTGGCGGCGTTGTTGAGCAGGTTCATGAACACTTGCGCCAGCCGCGTCAGATCGGCGTCGAGCGGGACCGGTTGCTGCGGCAGCATGATGAGCAATTCGTGTCCCAGGGACTCGATCAGCGGTCGCGCCGTTTCAGCAGCGCTGGTCAGCACGGTCGCCAGCTCAATGCGCTGCTTGCGCAACTCGATCTTGCCGCGCGTAATGCGGCTGACGTCGAGCAGGTCGTCGATCAGCCGCACCATTTGCGCCAGTTGCCGATCCATCATCGCGCGCACGCGGCCGAGCGCTTCCGTATTCAAGGCCGGCGCGCCGATCAGTTGCAGACCGTTGCGAATGGGTGCGAGCGGATTGCGCAATTCGTGCGCAAGCGTGGCGAGAAACTCGTCCTTGCGACGATCCGAAACGCGCAGTTCCTTCATCAGTCGCAATCGTTCATAGGCAATCGAGACATAGCGACTGATGGTGTCCAGAAATTCCAGTTCATCGGCCTGGAATTGCAGTCGCGCGCGGCCGAAGAACGACAAAGTGCCGAGCAGGCGGTTTTCGTCGGCCAGCAATGGGTAGCAGGCATACGCTCGCGCTTCGAGCGACTCGATCACGGCAAGCGGTGTCTGTTGCGCCTTGCGCAGCGCATCGGCAATCGACGGCGAACTCGATGTGGCCGCGTCGCCTGCCGCGTCGCGGAGCGGCAACCAGCGCACGTCGCGCGTCGCGTCCTCCGGCACGCCGGCGTAGGACTCGAGGCGCAGGCCATCGCCCGATTCGCTCAGCAGATGGTTGAAGTATGCGTCGATGCCAAGGGGCGGACCGACGCGTTGCATGAGCGTATGCAACATGGTGGGCGGGTCGTTGGTCGTCAGCGCCGCGGCCGCTGTCTCCCACAACAGGCGCAAACGTTCGTGCTGTTGCTGCAGTTGTTGCTCGGTCTGTTCGGACAGTCGAGCGTTTTCCTTTGCCGTGAGCGACAGCTGCAATGCGGCGGCGGTGAAATCGGCAAGGCTCTGCAAGATGCGTACATCCTCGGCATCGAAGCGACGCGCCGTGTCGTGGGTCGCGACCCAGATCGTGCCAAATGGATCGCCATTCGGGGGGAATGGGATGACGAGTTTTTCCACGACAGCGGGAAAATGAATATCGCCATGGGCGTGATAGCCGTTTGCGTAGGTGTACAACTGCGCGGCGTTGCGGCGCAGTGCGAATCCGCAACCGCTGGACTCGGCCGGCGCGGTCGTATCGACGTGATGCGCGTCCGCGCCGGCCAGCGCGACTCGACGAAAGACCACGGTGCCGCCTGACCCGGCTTCAAGCAGGCTGACGCCCGCTGTGTCGGCGCAACATAAATTAAGCGCGATATCGACCAGACGCTGCAGCAGCGCGGCGGGCGGCCCGGCCAACTGACGTGCGAGCGCGCGCAACGCACAGTTCTCCGCGGCGGGATCGGCGGCGCGCGGAGGCCGTTCGGACAACAGTTCAGTGGCGACGAATCCCTGGAAACCTGCGGTCCGCGTCGGCTGCCAGGAGGAATACTGCTGAGACATCTACCGTTCCTTGAACCGCAAAGGGCGTTCACCCATTACGAAATGCGCACAATCAAAGATAAGGTGGGCAATTTCGATGCCGCAT
>DATCWO010000020.1:0-10868 GCA_036566325.1 Burkholderiales bacterium
GCGCCTGATCGACAGTCCCTCCTACACGCTTAACCACGAAGAAGTCGAGAAAGCGCTTGAAGAAGGCGCGGTGTTCGCCGAGTGCCTCAACCCCGTTGCCATCGATGTGGACGAGTACGGTGCCGTCAATGGCATGCGCTTCACTAAACAGCGCCGCGGCGAAGACGGCAAGTGGACCAGCGACGGCGAACACTTGTTGCACGCGCGTTCGATTTTCATCGCGGCCGGCACACAGCCGAATACGGTGCTCGCGCGCGAAGATGCGGCGCATTTCAAGCTCGACGGCAAATATTTCCAGGCGTGCGACGAAGCCGGCGAGCCGATCAAGCCGCACTACGCGTTGTCGAAGCCGGCGAGCGCCGACGTGCTGCTGTCACGTCAGGCCGATGGCCGCTTCGTATCCTATTTCGGCGACCTGCATCCGTCGTTCTTCGGCAATGTGGTGAAGGCGCTCGGCTCCGCCAAGCAAGGCTTCCCGGTGGTGAGTCGCGTGCTGGCACAGCACGCACCGGCCGACGCGCGTGCACCGGCAGAATTCTTCGCCGAGTTGAATCGCGAACTGCGCGCAACGGTGCATGAAGTGAAGCGCCTAACGCCGACCATCGTCGAAGTTATTCTCAAGGCCCCGCTAGCGGCAAAGCGCTTCGAGCCGGGCCAGTTCTATCGCTTGCAGAATTTCGAATCGCTCGCCCCGCTCTCGCTCGACACGCGCATGGCGATGGAAGGAATCGCACTGACCGGCGCATGGGTGGATCGCGAACAGGGGCTTGTATCGACCATCACGCTCGAGATGGGCGGCTCGTCGAATCTCTGCGCCGCGCTGCAGCCGGGCGAGCCGGTCGTTCTCATGGGCCCGACCGGAACGCCGACGCACATCGAAGCGAATGAAACCGTCATCCTGGTGGGCGGCGGTCTGGGTAACGCGGTGCTGTTTTCCATCGGCCAGGCGTTCCGCGCCAAGGGCTCGAAGGTGCTGTACTTCGCCGGCTACAAGAAAATCATCGATCGCTACAAGGTCGAGGAAATCGAAGCGGCCGCGGATATCGTGATCTGGTGCAGCGACGAAGAGCCCGGCTTCGCGCCAACGCGTCCCCAGGATCTGAGCTTCGTCGGCAATATCGTGCAGGCCATGCAGGCCTATGCGGCCGGCCGGCTCGGCCCGACGCCGGTGCGCATGGAAGACGCGGATCGCATTATCGCCATCGGTTCCGATCGCATGATGGCAGCAGTCGGGCGTGCCCGCCACGACGGCTTGAAGGCGTATCTGAAACCGCATCATTACGCCATCGGTTCAATCAACTCACCGATGCAGTGCATGATGAAAGAGATTTGCGCGCAGTGTCTGCAACCTCATCGTGATCCGGAAACCGGCAAGGTGACCTACGTCTTTTCCTGCTTCAATCAGGACCAGCCGCTCGATGCGGTGGACTTTCACGGCCTGTCGGATCGTCTGAAGCAGAATTCGCTGCAGGAAAAGCTCACGGTGCAATGGCTCGCTCATTGCATGCACGATCTGCGGCGTCAGCGCAAGATGGTGTAAGCAGTTGGCGGCGCGATCTCGAAGCCCGTGCTTCAAGGTCGCGCCTGGTTACACCCGCCCGACGGCGGACTCCCCTTGCGCAAGCGCCGCTTCCACGCTGACTGGCGTCATATGCGTCCGTCACATCGAATACCGTACGCAGCCGGGGAGAAGCCGTGAATCGCGAAAGCATCGAGCGCGTCTATTCTGCCTATGCACGCATCTACGATCGCATCTTCGGGCCTGTTTTTCAGGAAGGTCGCGAAGCCGCCATGGTGCAACTGGCGCCGCATGCGGGTGAGCAGATATTGGAAGTCGGTGTCGGCACCGGTTTGCTGTTACCGCTCTACCCCAGGCATTGCGATATTGTCGGCATTGACCTGTCGGACAGAATGCTCGACGAGGCGCGCAAGCGCGCCAACGCGCTGCAACTCGAAAACATCGCGCTGCATCACATGGATGCTTCGAACATGACGTTCGAGGACAACAGTTTCGACACGGTGGTGGCAGCCTATGTGATTACCGCCGTGCCCGATCATCGCGCCGTCATGCGGGAAATGATCCGAGTCTGCCGACCGCAAGGGCGAATCGTGCTGTTGAATCATTTCACCAACGGCAATCGCCTGCTCGCCGCGTGCGAAAGGGCGATTTCACCGCTGTGCACGCATCTGGGCTTCCGCACTGATTTATCGGTGAATCAGGTGCTCGACGGCTGGCCGGTGGACATCCGCGCCGATGCCAAAATCAAGCCGCTGGGGATGTGGCATTTGGTGGAGTGCAGCAATCTCAAGCATGGCGCCGGTCGAAGCGCCGCAAAACCGCAAGGCAGAGCGAGCACGACGTATTCCATGCCGCGATCGCGGCAATAAGACACCGTCGCGACGCTGCATCTGTCCTGCTCGTCGATTATTTGGACGAAACGTCGAGGGTCGCCAACTGATTCGCCGCCTGCGCATCGAGCTTGCGCAGCACTTCGATCACCTGCTCGTAATCATGACGACGGTCGAGGCGCCAGTAAGTCTGTCCCAGCGCATACCAGGCTTCGGTGAATTGCGGATCGCGCTGTGCCGCCTGTTCGTAGTAAGCCACCGCCCGATCCGGACGCTTGAGATCGCGAAAGCTTTCGCCCAGCAGAAAATACGTCATCGGCGATTCCCGGGACACGCGCAACGCATTATCGAAAGTGCGAATGGCGCGTTCGGGTTGTCCCAGGGCACGGTAGGACTGCCCCAGCATATTCCACGCATCCATGTTGTCCGGCGACAGACGAACGGCTTCGGCGAACGCCTGGTTGGCGCGCGGATACTGTTTCAGTTGAGTGTGAGCGTAGCCGGCGACCATCCACCAATCGGCATTGGTCGGGTCAATGGCGATGTTTTGCTCGGCAAACCGGGCGATGCCCGCCCAGTCGTTTTGCGCGGCCAGCTCCGCCAGTTGCTTGCGATTGGAATCTTCCACGCCCTGCATATTGCCAAGCAGGGTCGAGAAGGTGCCATCCGGAATAAGTGCGAGGGCGATGCTTGCAGCCGGCGATAAACAGCCGGTCAGCGCCGTGCAGAGTACAGTCGCGATAAGCGCATGCCGTATGGCTGCGTATCGCAGCACCTTAGTAGTTCTGATAGACGTAGGACGACTGTTTGATCTGCGATTCCTTGTTGCGCTTGAGCGTATCCTGGTCGAGTTTCTTGTCCCACCACATGGAACGGCCACGCTGCCGTTCTTCGAGAATTTGGGGTTCTTTTTCCAGCAGATCCTTGATCATCTGCGTGGTGTCGGATTCGTAGCCGGTCTTGATTTTCTTGCCGAACATGATTTGAGCACTGAGCGTTGGAATGAGGCGGATTATAAGCTGATGCGACGCCGGTTGACGGCGCTTCACCCGACGGCAAACGTGTTTCCTTCTCCTTTGTCGGCACGGCTGTTGCAGCCCGACGTGGCGATGCCCGTAGCGCAAAGGAACACGGCATGTCTCTGGCAACCGTTTTGCTGATCGTGCTGGTGCTGCTGCTCATCGGCGCCCTGCCGGTCTATCCATACAGCAGCGGCTGGGGCTATGCCCCCAGTGGCATTCTGGTCGTCGTGCTGGTGATTGTCGTCCTGTTCATTCTTCTGTAGGGCAGCTTCGCCCCCTTGCCTTTAAAGCCAGTCCTGTATATAACTACAGCATTCTGCGGCGTTGCCGTCGCCCGGTGCCCTACACTCTTTAAAGCACATGCACATGAAAGAACTGACTGCCCGCCAAGCCGAAATTCTGCAACTGATCCGCGACACCATCGAGGAGACCGGCTTTCCGCCGACTCGCGCCGAAATTGCCCGCATTCTGGGCTTCGCTTCGGCCAACGCGGCCGAAGAACATCTGAAAGCGCTGGCGCGCAAAGGGGCCATCGAACTGATGGAAGGCACGGCGCGCGGCATCCGTCTGGCACAGCCCCTCGGCGTTCCTTTGATTGGACGGGTGGCTGCCGGCTCGCCCATCCTCGCCGAAGCACATATCCAGAGCCGCTATCAGATCGACCCCGCGCTGTTCAAACCCCGCGCCGATTATCTGCTCAAGGTGCGCGGCATGAGCATGCGCGATGTCGGCATTCTGGACGGCGATCTGCTGGCGGTGCACCGGACTGAAGATGTGCGCTCGGGTCAGATTGTCGTGGCGCGCCTGCAGGACGAAGTCACGGTGAAGCGCTTGCGCCGGCGCGGCGCCAGCGTCGAACTCCTCCCCGAAAATCCGGATTTTGAACCCATCGTCGTCGACACCCGCAACGAGGCATTTGCCATCGAAGGACTGGCTGTCGGCGTCATTCGAAACAGCCGGATGCTTTAACGATGCAACGTCTCGGCATTGACTAGGGCGCGACGATGCGGCCCCAGCCAGGCCGTCGGCTTAACGGGCTTCGTTTATGCCTCACCGCGCACAAGTGCTCGCCGAACTGCTCGCTCGCTCGGACATCAGGCGAGCCACCGATCTGGCGCACGTCACAAAGCCGAGCGTAAGCACCGGGTTTCCTGCGCTGGATACCGAGTTGCCGGGCGGCGGCTGGCCCAGTGCCGCGTTGACCGAAATTCTTCCTGCGCATGAGGGGATCGGCGAATTGCGCCTGCTCGGTCCCGCGCTCGCTGAGCTTTCGCGCAAGGGTCGTCGCCTGGCCTGGATTGCGCCACCTTATCTGCCCTATGCGCCGGCGTTGGTCGCTGCAGGCATCGATCTGTCCACTTTGCTTATCGTGCGCACGCAGTCGCCCGTCGACACGCTATGGGCGGCTGAACAATGCCTGGCTTCATCCGCCTGCGGCGCAGTACTGCTCTGGCCACAACGCCTCAAATATACCGAGTTGCGTCGTTTGCAATTGGCTGCGGAAGGCACCAGCACACTTGCGATCCTGTTCCATCCGCCGCATGCCTCATCGGATGCTTCCCCGGCTGCCTTGCGCATCGCGCTTTCCACCACAAACAATGGCTTGGCGGTGAAAGTAATCAAACGTCGCGGCGCGGCGCTCGATCGACCGATCGTGGTGCAAATCGGGCCACCCCAGGTAAGCGTCTCCGCGACTCATCGCCCGCATGCGGGCATTGCCGCGACTTAGCTCGGCGCGAAGATGCCGGGCCTCGTCTCTCAATCTCATTCATGTTGTGGATCGCACTATATTTTCCTCACCTCGCCGCTCCATCCGTTGCGCCTGCGGCGGCCGCTGTTGATTTGCATAATCTCGCCGCTTGGGCCGGGCGATTCACACCTAATGTGTCGCCGGAGAATTCTTGTGGCCTGTTGCTGGAAGTGGCCGGCAGTCTGCAGTTGTACGGTGGCTTGCCGGCATTGGTTCGCGCAATGCGCGCCGATCTCCACGGCATGGCTTATCAAGCCCAGCTTGCCGGGGCCCCCACTGCGCGCGCCGCATGGTGGCTGGCCCTGGCTGGCCGCTCGCGCTTCGTCACTGAGCTGGCGTCACTCGCTGCGGCGCTCAGTCCGCTGCCTCTGCGCGTACTCGAATGCGGCGACAAGGCACTCGCTCTGTTAAGCCGGATTGGCGTTCGCACGCTCGGTGAAGTCTGGCAACTGCCGCGCGATGGCTTGGCACGACGTTGCGGCCAGGATCTGCTTGATCGACTCGATCGAGCACTGGGGCATTTGTCCGAACCGCGACCTTGCTTTCAACCGCCCCCGCAATTCCACGCACGTCAGGAACTGGCCGCCGAAGTGAGTAGGACCGAGCCATTGCTGTTCGTGGCGCAACGATTGCTGCTCCAGCTCGGCGGCTATCTCGCCGCGCGTAGCGCCGGCATCGCAAGTTTCGAATTTGTTCTTTTGCATCGCAACGATCGACGCACCGTCGTACGAATCGGTTTGCTCGCACCCAGTCGCGATGCCGCGCATTTACTGAACCTCTTGCGCGAACGACTCGCACGCGTAGCCTTGCATGAAACGGTGCATGAAGTGGTGCTGGCAGCCGATGACATCCGGCCGCTGAGCGCCGACAACACCACTCTCTTTCACGACGAAATCAACACAAGCAAGGAATGGCCGAAACTGGTGGAGCAGCTGCGTGCGCGGCTCGGCAATGATAGTGTGCGCGGCCTTGCGATCGCTGCCGAACATCGACCGGAGTACGCCAGCGTAGCGTGCGAAGTCGGCACTGCAACCCCCGTCGAAACAAGCTTCGGCTTGCGACCGCTCTGGTTGCTTCCTGCGCCGCAGGCACTTGCCGAACGACAGGGCGTGCCGCAGTTCGATGGCCCGCTGAAGCTGCTCATCGGGCCGGAACGCCTTCAGTCCGGCTGGTGGGATGGCCCGTATGAAGGGCGCGATTATTTTGTCGCGCAAACGCCGACACAGGCGTTGCTGTGGATCTATCGCGTCCCGGCACGCGCCTGGTACCTGCATGGCTGGTTCGCATGAATGCCAATACCCTGCCGGGTTATGCCGAATTGCATTGCCTGTCGAACTTCAGTTTTTTGCGCGGCGCATCGCACGCGGAAGAACTCGTCACACAAGCGCATGCACAGGGTTATACCGCGTTGGCCATCACCGACGAATGTTCGGTGTCCGGTGTGGTGCGTGCGCATGTGGCAGCAAAAGAGGTCGGGCTCAAGCTCATCATCGGCACGGAACTGCGCCTTACATCAGGAATAAAGCTGGTGCTGCTGGCGCAGAACAGGAACGGTTACGGCCACCTGTCCGCGCTGATTACGAGAGGGCGGCGCAAGGCGGAAAAGGGCAGCTACGCGCTCGCCCTGGATGATCTGGATGCCGGCCTGCCCGACTGCCTTGCACTGCTGATTCCGGCGCACGATGCCGGCGACCATGCGACGGCGCGCTGGCTCGCCGCCTGTTTTCCCGGTCGCGCATGGATCGCAGCAGAATTGCTACGCGGCCCGAACGATCGCGCGCGCCTCGCCGCCCTGCAGGCACTTTCCCATGCGACCGGTGTTCCTTTGGCAGCAGCGGGCGACGTGCATATGCACGCACGATCGCGCCAGCCGTTGCAGGACTTGTTGACCGCCATTCGCTCGGGCAAACCGGTACACGAATGCGGACACGCGCTGTTCCCCAACGCCGAACGCCATCTGCGCACGCGCGTTCAGCTCGCACAACTTTATCCGCCCGACTTGCTCAGCGAAACGCTGCGCATCGCCGAGCGTTGCGATTTTTCACTGGACGAGTTGAAGTACGAATATCCGGACGAAATCGTTCCTGCAGGCCAAACAACCGCTAGCTATCTGCGCCAGGAAGTGGAAAAAGGTTTGGCTCGCCGTTACGGCGAGCAGGTACAGCAAAGCGTACGCCAACAGATCGAGCACGAACTGGAGCTCATCGCTGCCAAAGAATACGAGCCCTACTTTCTTACGGTTTACGACATCGTCAATTTCGCCAGACAGGAAGGCATTCTGTGCCAGGGTCGCGGCTCGGCCGCCAACTCGGCAGTGTGTTACGCCCTGGGGATTACCGAAATCGACCCCACCCGCAGCAATATGTTGTTCGAGCGTTTCATTTCGCACGAACGCGATGAGCCGCCCGATATCGATGTCGATTTCGAACACGACCGGCGCGAAGAAGTCGTTCAATACGTTTACCGTAAATACGGCCGCGACCGTGCCGCACTCGCCGCCACCGTCATCCGCTATCGCCCGCGCAGCGCGGTGCGTGACGTCGGCAAAGCGCTCGGCTTCACGACGGCACAAGTCGACCGGTTGGCGAAATCACTCACCTGGTGGGACAAGCCCGAAGTGCTTGCGAAACGGGTGAGCGAAGCGGGCATCGCCGCGGATGGATGCCGAGTCGAATTGTTGCGCGGTTTCACCGAGATCTTATGCGGCTTCCCGCGCCATCTTTCGCAGCATGTCGGCGGCTTTGTCATTACACGCGGCTTGCTTTCTCATCTGGTGCCGATCGAGAACGCCGCGATGCCGGAGCGCTGCGTCATCCAATGGGAAAAGAATGATCTCGAAGCGCTCGGTCTGATGAAGGTCGATGTGCTCGCGCTCGGCATGTTGTCGGTGATCCGCCGGACGCTGGCATACATCGGCGCATTTCATGGCCGGCCGATGCGGCTGCAGGATATTCCGGACGAGGACCCCGCAACCTTCGAGATGATTCGAGCGGCCGACACCGTGGGCGTTTTCCAGATCGAATCGCGCGCGCAGATGAATATGCTGCCGCGCCTCAAACCTCGGTGCTATTACGATCTGGTCGTCGAAGTCGCCATCGTCCGTCCGGGCCCCATTCAGGGCGGCATGGTGCATCCTTATCTGGAGCGGCGGGAAAAGCTCGCCAGAGACGGTGCACTACCGCCGGAAAATTATCCCAACCCTGCCGTGGCGGCAGTTCTGCAACGCACCCTCGGCGTACCGATTTTCCAGGAGCAAGTCATGCAACTGGCAGTGGTAGCGGCGGGATTCAGCGCCGGTAAGGCGGATCAATTGCGCCGCTCGATGGGGACTTGGCACAAACGCGGCGGTATGGACGAATATAAGCACGATCTCATCGAAGGCATGCGCAAGAACGGCTACCCCGATCAATTTTCGCAGCGTCTGTTTCAGCAAATCTGCGGCTTTGGCGAATATGGTTTTCCCGAATCGCACTCGGCCAGCTTCGCCCTGTTGGCGTACGACTCCGCCTGGCTCAAACGTCACTACCCCGCAGCGTTCCTTGCCGGCTTGCTGAACAGCCAGCCCATGGGGTTTTATGCTCCCGCGCAACTCGTGCAGGATGCGCGCCGCCACGGTGTGGAAGTGCGGCCGATCGATGCCTGCGTCAGCGCATGGGATTGCAGCCTTGAAGCCGATGAGCGCGGCGAGGCGACAGTACGCCTGGGGCTGCGCATGGTGAAAGGCTTATCGGAATCAAGCGCGATACGACTGATCGAGGCACGGCGAATACGCCCGTTTTTCGATGTGGTGGATTTGGGCCGGCGCGCCGAGCTCGTGCAACGGGATTTGCAATGTCTGGCGTGCGCCGGCGCGCTGAACAGCATGGCCGGGCATCGACACAACGCACACTGGCAAGCTGCCGGCGTCGAGGCGCGCAATCACATGCTTCGCAACGCTCCTGACAGGGAAGCACAGCTCACCCTTGCCGCCCCTGATGAAGCAGCGGACATCGTTGCGGATTACGCCAGTTTCGGTCTGACGCTCGGGCGTCATCCCGTCGCGCTGCTACGCTCCAGACTGCAACGCCTCGGTTGCCTGCCCGCAAATGAGTTGCGCCTGCATCGGGGCAAGCATGTCCACGTCACCGGTCTCGTGACCGGCCGTCAACGACCGGGCACCGCATCGGGCGTCATTTTCGTCACTCTGGAGGACGAAACCGGCAACATCAATGTAGTGGTATGGGCTCGTCTGGCAGAGCGACAAAGACGCGAGTTGCTGGAGTCGCGACTACTTAGCGTTCATGGCATCGTCGAGTGCACGAACGATGCGGTGCAACTGGTTGCCAATAAGCTCGAAGATCATAGCGCCCTGCTTGGTTCATTGCCGCTTCGATCGCGGGATTTCCATTAGGGGAAGTCCACACACATATTTCGCTCACTGCGGGCTTCTCAGCGGGCGCTGGACTGAATATGATGCGTCCACGGGAGGGGGTAGGCGCACGCGCCTCGCGCTAACCAGTTCGTCTATACTGCGCGCTGGAAGCCAGCTTCCGAGTTGTTTGACGAAGGCTCTACACAACAATTGGAGGAGATATTGTGAAGAACGTTAAGCAGTTAATCGCTGTACTCGCCTGCACCGCTTTCATGGGCGGTTGCGCGGGCATGATGGTGGATTCCCAGGACATCAATAAACGGGTCGAGTCGGCTCTGAAATCGGATTCCGAGCTTGGCAAATTCCCTCTCAAAGCCACCACCGATTATGGTCACGTGACCGTGAGCGGCACCGTCAACAACGAATGGCAACAATTCAAAGTCAACGATGTCGTCAAGAAGGTTGATGGGGTGAAGACGGTCAAAAACAGCGTGAAAGTCGCTGAATAAAAGTTCAAGACTCAACAGAAACGCCGGGCGATTGTCCGGCGTTTTTTTTTGCTACCGCGCGGCGCTTTCTTTTAATAATGTGCCGTCCTGCGCATTGTCGTGCCTCGGTCGTCGTTGGCGATCGCTGCTGCAGAAACTAAAAAGCCCAGGCACGGGGCCTGGGCTTTTTAGCTGATGGGGTCCTGACGATGACCTACTTTCGCATGGGTAATCCACACTATCATTGGCGCGACGCTGTTTCACGGTCCTGTTCGGGATGGGAAGGGGTGGGGCCAGCGTGCTATGGTCGTCAGGAATTCGGTTGGAGCGCGTCGTGGTTGGGCCGTTAGGCTTGTTCACGCCGCACTCGCGTTCTGGAAGAAGTAAGTTTTGGGCTGTGCTTGTATCGACAGCACGGTGTTCATTCTAGAGCTCGATCTTAGTGTTATAGGATCAAGCCGCACGGGCAATTAGTACGGGTTAGCTTAACGCATTACTGCGCTTCCACACCCCGCCTATCAACGCGGTGGTCTTCCGCGACCCTTCAGGGGGATCAAGTCCCCGGGAGATCTCATCTTCAGGCAAGTTTCGCGCTTAGATGCTTTCAGCGCTTATCTTTTCCGCATATAGCTACCCGGCAATGCCACTGGCGTGACAACCGGTACACCAGAGATGCGTCCACTCCGGTCCTCTCGTACTAGGAGCAGCCCCCGTCAAATCTCCAACGCCCACGGCAGATAGGGACCAAACTGTCTCACGACGTTTTAAACCCAGCTCACGTACCACTTTAAATGGCGAACAGCCATACCCTTGGGACCGGCTACAGCCCCAGGATGTGATGAGCCGACATCGAGGTGCCAAACTCCCCCGTCGATATGAACTCTTGGGAGGAATCAGCCTGTTATCCC
>DATCWO010000025.1:0-11968 GCA_036566325.1 Burkholderiales bacterium
GTCGTGTGGGCACCAATGCTCGCGACGAGATCGAGTTGTCGCTGCACTTCGTGGCGCAGGAGCGTCGCCGGCTCACGCTCGGGTTCCCAGTCGGTGAGCAGGTGGTAGGGATTCTCGCGCGCGTACGCGAGGCGCAACGGAATGCCTGCCTGCCAGCACAGCATCGCGGCGGGCAATGCGCTCTGGCTGTAGACGCTGAAGACGACTGCGGCGTCGAAATTTTCGGCGCGCAGCGTTTCAGTGATGGACTGCGTCGCGGCCACGGTCGGCGAGCGACCGTGTTTCATCCACGGCGCGTGGTCGTAGATCAATACGTGATCGACGTCGCGCAAGTGGCGCGCCGCCGCAGCGCCCGCCGACGATGTCAACAAGGTGAGTTCCCGGCCGGGCACCGCGTGCTTGAGCGCGCGCAGCGCGGGCGTGGTCATGAGCACATCGCCAAGCGCATCGAGGCGCACGCATAACACCCGCTTTGCACGCGCCCACAATGCGGCGTCGGCGTGAACGGCAGAAGGCAGCGAGTGGCTTCGCATCACGGCGTGCTGGCGAAAATATAGCGCGAAGCGGCATCGAGATCGCGCGCCATGAAGTCGGGCGTGCGCAGCGGGGATTCGCGCCATTCGCTTTCGGAACCGACGTCGAGCAACACGGTGCGACAGCCGGCGCGGCGACCGGCTTCCACGTCGTCGAGAATGTCGCCCAGCATCCACGAGCGCTGCAGATCGATGCGGCGTTCGCGGGCGGCGCGGCGCAACATGCCGGGGCGCGGTTTGCGGCACTCGCAATCGACGACGTATTCCGCCACTTTACCGGCCGGATGATGAGGGCAGTAGTAGATCGCGGACAGGTCGACACCCTCGCGCGCGAGCTGCGCGCGCAGATTCGACCACACCGGATCGAGCGCGCTCTCTTGGAAACGGCCGAATGCCACGCCGGCCTGATTGCTGATCAGCACCAACTCGTAGCCGATCGTCTGCAGACGCCGCAGCGCCGGACCGGCCTTTGCGCGCAAACGGATTTTTGCCGGGTCGACGTTGTACGGCACATCCAGTATCAGCGTGCCGTCCTTGTCGATGAAAACCGCTGCTTTGGTCACGGAAGTTGCTCCATGGCAGCTACGCATCAAGGCCACGAGGTTTCGCGCATCGGCAGGATCATCAATTCGGGAATGACGGTCGAGCCGCCGATGCCGAGAATCCCGACGATGGTTTCGGCGACGTCCGCCGGTTCCTGCAAGGTTTCCCGGTCGATGTCCGGAAAACGATCGAGTAGGAAAGGCGTGCGCATACCGCCGGCGACGACAGCCGTCACCTTGATGCCGTATGGGCGCAACTCGGCGTGTAAAGCGTGCGACAGGCCGAGCACGCCCCACTTGCTGGCGTGATACGCGGACGCATTGGCCCACGCGCGTTTCGATGCAGTCGATGCGATGTTGACGATGTGGCCATGGCCACGTTCGCGCATCTGTACCGCGGCGTATTTGGACAGCAGGAACGGTCCGCGCAGGTTGGTGCGCACGACGCGATCGAATTCTTCGACCGTCAGTTCATCGATCGGCAACGTGATGTCGATGCCGGCGTTGTTGATCACGATATCGATGGGGCCGTAGCGCTCCCCGATATCGCGCACCATGGCCTCGACCTGGGTTGCGTCGCCGATGTCGGCCGAGTATGCCCATGCCATGCTTGTGTCGTCGCGCGTGTTGTGATGAATGCGAGCGCAGGTTTCCTGCGCCAGTTCCAGTTTCGTGTCGGCGATCACGACCTTGCACCCCTCGGCAGCAAGTCGTTCGCATAATGCAGCGCCGAGCCCGCGCGCGCCGCCGGTAACGATGGCAAGTTTTCCATTGAGCGTGTATTTCATACAGTGACCGCGTCTTCGCCGGAAGAAGCCTCTACGAGGGCGCGCGGCGGCCGCAGCGCCGAGGCGTAAACCGCGGTCATTTGCCGGGCGATCTGCTCCCACGTGTAGTTGGCGCGCACATGCCGGATACCCGCACGGCCGAATGCGCGGGCGAGTTCGGCATTGCGATGAAAGCGTGCAAGCCGTTCGGCCACGGCATCGGGGTCTTTGGGCGAGACGAGATAACCGGTCACCTCATCGATCACCGTATGCTTGATGCCACCGACAGCGGCGCCGATAACCGGAGTGCCACATGCCATCGCCTCCAGCGGGGTGATCCCGAACGGTTCATACCAGGGTGTAGTGACGAATACATCCGCCGCCGAGTAATAGTTTCGCAACTCGCTCCGTATGCGCCGGCCGACGAAGCTGACGCAGTCACGCACACCTTCTTCATCGGCGACTGCCGCCAATCGTCCGATCTCGGGCGTGATGATCGGATCAGGCTCAATGGACTCGCCGCCGACGACGAGCAGCCGCGCGCGAATACCGTGATTGCGCCGGAGACAGCCGATTGAACGAATCACATTGTCGACGCCCTTGCGCGGAACGAGTCGCCCCAGTTGCAGCACCACGAAATCGTCGTCATCGAGATTAAGCGTCGCGCGTGCGACGCTACGACCGACCGCACTCAGTTCGTCGATGTCCACACCGCAACCGACGACATCGATCCGGTCGGGGGCTGCATCGTAAAGATTGATCAGATCATCGCGATCCTGCGGACACTCGGCGACGATGCGATCGGAGCGGCGCACGAGTTGTTCTTCGATCGCCATGCGTCCGGCGGGAAAACGATCGGCTTCCTGCTGATGCAGCCGACGCACTTTGCCCAGTGCGTGAAACGTCATGACGAGCGGAATGCCGAGTTCCTGCTGTAGGCGCGCGCCGACCAGTCCGGACATGAAGAAATTGGCGTGCACGATGTCATAGCGGCGTGACGGCACCGAACAGTAACTCACCATGCGCAGCGAGAACTCCTGCATGTACGGCAAGAGTTCTTCCTTGGCGATGTGGCGGCGCGGTCCCGCGGGAATATGTATGACGCGTACGCCGCGAGCAAAGGGCACGATGCCGGGCAACGCTTCATTGTCGCAACGCGTGAAGATATCGACCTTATGTCCCTTGCGCGCGAGTTGACGTGAGAGGTGTGCGACGTAGACATTCTGTCCGCCGCTATCGACGCCGCCCAGCGTTGCAAGCGGTGAGGCGTGTTCGCTGATCAAAGCGATTTTCATTTGGGGCGAAAACGCGAGAGCTTGTTGTGTCGGGAGGCAGCAAGCTGCATGCCGCGGTATATCGCTTCAGAGTTCGACTTGGACGCAATCTTCACTGTCGCCGTACGCTGACGAGTCCGTTATTTAAAACGCGAGCAGTGCTGCAATGACTCGGTTGACGCAAGGCGGAAAGCACTCGTTGCCGCATTTGCAGCGAGTCGGCGGCATAGGCCTTGCTCGCCCTCGATGCGTTCAACGAAAGGACATCGTATGAGCACCGAACAGCAGCGTCCGCCGCAGCATCAGGATCAACAGCCGGGGCGCGAAGCGCCGATGAAGCCGCAAGCCGAGTCCTTCATGAAAGGCTATGCCGGGAGCGGAAAGCTCCAGGGTCAGGTGGCGCTGATTACCGGCGGAGACAGTGGTATCGGACGAGCTACGGCCATCGGTTTTGCCAAGGAAGGCGCCGACATTGCGATCGCGTATCTGGAAGAGCATGAAGACGCCCATGCAACACGAGCGGCGATCGAGGAAGCGGGGCGGCGTTGCCTGCTCGTTCCGTGCGACGTCGCGATGGAGGAGCATTGCCGGTATGTGGTGGGAAAGACGGTCAAGGAACTCGGACGACTCGACGTGCTGGTGAACAACGCGGCCGAACAACATCCGCAAGAACGGCCGGAAGACGTCACTGCCACGCAGTTGCAGCGCACCTTCGCGACCAATATCTTCGCCATGTTCTATCTGGTGAATGCGGCGCTGCCGCATATGCAGTCCGGCGCGCGCATCATCAACACGACTTCCGTGACGGCGTACAAGGGCAGCCCGAAACTGCTCGACTACTCATCCACCAAAGGCGCGATCGTGGCGTATACGCGGTCCCTTGCGCTGGCATTGGCCGACCGCGGCATTCGGGTCAACGCCGTCGCGCCCGGCCCGATCTGGACGCCGCTCATTCCTTCGACCTTTCCGCCCGACAAGGTCGCCGAATTCGGTGCCGACGTCCCGCTGGGCCATGCGGGCCAGCCGGATGAGGTCGCACCGAGCTTTATTTTCCTGGCGTCAGATGATTCGGCCTATATGACGGGACAGGTGCTCCACCCCAACGGCGGCACGATCGTCAACGGCTAGAAAAACCGGCAGCACCTGCGATGCTGCATTTTTTTCCGCTCACCAGCGGCGCCATCGCGTAAAAACTGGCCCATAAGCTGCTTATAAGGGGCCCGAGAGAAGTTTCTGGTACAAATCAGCCAGTAATTCAGTAAAACTTACCCGTCTTGGTTCGTGCTTACCGCATTCCGCGCTTGTCGCGTCGGCTGTGGCATGGCCTATTGGCTGTTCTAAAGGAGAAACACGATGCCTCATATCTTAATGGTCGACGACGACCCGGAGGCGTTGGAGTGGCTGTCCGAGTTCGTTAAATCGGAAGGCTTCACCGTCGGCAAGGCCTCTTCCTTGCGCGGCGCACGCATCAATCTCGCGCAAATGCGGCCCGATGTGATCTTCGCCGACCTGCAGTTACCGGATGGCGAAGGGATTGAACTGATCAAGGATCTCGAAACACTCGAAGGCACGGAATTCGTGCTGATTACCGGCCACGCGACGGTCGAGAGCGCCGTCAGCGCACTGCGCCAGGGCGCGAGTGATTACCTCACAAAGCCGGTCGATATCGATCGTCTCCGCGCCATTCTCAAACGCGTTCCCGGCACTGCGGAATTGCGCGAGGAGATCGGCGAGTTACGTCAGGAACTGCGTGGGCTCGGTCGCTTCGGCCACATCCTCGGGAATTCACCGGTGATGCAGAAGTTTTACGATCAGGTCGGTCGTGTTGCACCGACTTCCGCGACAGTCATGCTGATCGGCGAAAGCGGCACCGGTAAGGAACTCGCGGCGCAGACCGTACACGAACTCAGCCGGCGCAAGAAGCGGCCGTTTCTGCCGCTCAATTGCGGCGCGGTGTCGCCCAACCTGATCGAGAGTGAGTTGTTCGGTCACGAGAAGGGCAGCTTCACCGGCGCGGACCGTCAGCACAAGGGTTTCTTCGAACGCGCCGACGGCGGCACGCTGTTCCTCGATGAAATCACCGAAATGCCGATCGAACTGCAGGTGAAATTGCTGCGCGTGCTGGAGACCGGCAGCTTGATGCGTGTCGGCATGAATACCGCGGTTCCGGTCGATGTGCGGGTCATTGCCGCGACCAACCGCAATCCGGCCAAAGCCGTGCAGGACGGCAAGCTGCGCGAGGATCTGTATCACCGCCTCAACGTCTTCCCGATCACGCTGCCGCCACTGCGTGAGCGCGGCACCGACATCGAATTCCTCGCCGAGCATTTTCTTAACATCCTCAACGAGGAGGAAGGCACCGACAAGGCATTCTCGCCGCAGGCCATCGCCGCGCTGTATGCGCACAACTGGCCGGGCAATGTGCGCGAACTGAAGAACTACGTGCAGCGCGTTTACATCCTTGCCGATCGCATTATCGATGTGGAATTCGCGCCGCGTATGTTCACCGAGCCCGACCCCAAGCCCATCCTCACGGTGCGGGTCGGCAGCACGCTGGAAGAAGTCAACCGCCGGTTGATCGAAGCGACCATGGCCGAGTGCGGCAACGTGCGGCGCAAGGCGGCGGAAACGCTCGGCATCAGTCTCAAGACGCTCTATAACCGCCTCGCGCAATACAACGCCGAGCGCGATGGCGGCAAGATCGCGCCGCTCAGTGATGAAGAGGAAGAGTACGAGAAGACCTAGAAAAGAGAGTCGAGAGAGAAGAACTCACTGCTCTTACTCTCGACACTCCACTTTCGACTGATTTCATTCAGCGGCCAGGGCGCTTGTGTTGCGGGTCGCGCGCGTTTCCATTTGAACGGTTCGCGCTCGTTTCGCCTTCGTCCTGCGCTTCGTCGGCAAGCATTTCCACATCCGATTCAATCTCGGCCATCAATTCGTTCTTGCGCGCCTGCATTTCGCCGCCCAGTTCTTCGAGATCGAGTTCCCTCATTTTTCTGACCTTCGGGAAGAGCGCCTTTTCCTCTTCCATGATGTGATGCTGGGCGTACTCGGAGAGCACCTTGAAACAGGCGGCGTAATCGGGCTCGGACGGATCGATTTCGCCGAGCTTGTCGATCAGGGTGTCGGCCACCTCGTGTTCGATGGCCGCTTCGTTGAGGAGATTTTCGCTTTCCTCGCCGATCTTCGAGCGCACTGCCGGGTAGAAAATTTCTTCCTCGATGATGCTGTGAATCTTCAACTCGACACATGCCGTTTCGACAATCTCGATACGGGCGTCTTCGTCTTTGCGATCGAGCTTGTCAAATTCCCTGAACAGTTGCTGCACTCGGCGGTGGTCCGCGATCAGCATGGCGATTGCGTCGGAAGCGTCCTGACGGCGTCTGCTGGCAGGCATGGATCGATCTCCTTCAAATAGTAAGCTGATGCCTCTGCGCATCTCCGATCGGGAAGCGGCTCGTTCGCCGGCGCGAGCCCTTCTCAGCCATCACTGCAAGGCACATACCGACGCAGACTGTAGATTTGAACTGACCGAGCTGCATGCAGACGCCCGACCCGACCGGCTGAGCAGCGTGCAGCGTTGATCGGCACGCCGGGTGCATCGTTTCAGCACATTCAAGGAGTGCCCTATGGCCACGAAGAAAGGCCCGCCCCATGTCCCGTCGCCGGCCGATGTGACGAATCCCGACGCAGTGGGGCGTCATCAGCAGGATGTGGAAAAGGAAGGCGGTCTGCGTCGTGATGTCTCCGATCACGACCTGCGCCAACCCAACGAGCGCGACACGTCGCCTGACGGCGGTAGTCGGGGCACCGATCGCGCGACCGATCAGCCGCAAACCGATATCCCCCGCGCGCACGACGATATCGAACGCGGCCTGCGCGACACGGAACGCCGCGGCATTCCATCGAACGTGCCGGGCAGCAAGGAAAATAAGAAAAAGTAGTTGGAGGCGGGCATATCCGTTGCCTGTGTGCACTGCACCTGTTCGTACACACCTTTTGACTAGAGAGGAAGAATCATGACATCCGGCACTCAGAGCACTGGTACCAATTTCGATACCGAAGCGTTGCGCGAGCGCGCCTCGGCGACAGTGGAGCGCGCTTCGTCCACCGCTCATCAGGCGGTCGATCGTCTCGCCTCACAAGCACAGGCCGCGAAAGAACGTCTGGTGGCCTCCGGCGAGCAATGGGCCGAGCAAGGTCAGCATTATGTTGAGCACACTCGCGAACTCGTGCGCGCCAATCCGCTGGCCGCGGTCGGTATCGCGGTTGCGGCCGGCATCCTGTTGTCCAAATTGACCTCGCGTCGCTAGCCGCCCATGGCTGTCTCGGCGGATGAGTTGACGCGGCAGCATCAGGCGGCACTCGAAGCGGCTTCTCCGGAATATCGCGCGCGGTTCGACGCCGCGCGCAATGAACCGCTGGAGGGGCATTTCGATTTTTTGTGGCGCACCGCTCGGCGCGTCGCGCATGGTCATGCATTACTTGCCGTGCTCGACATGCGGCGCGCGAGCATCCAACTCGCATGGCTCATCGGCACGGGTGTCGTGATCGCGGTGCTCGGCGTAACGGCGTGGTTGACTGCCGTGACCGCGCTGGTGACCTGGTTGCTCGAAGAAAATATGTCGTTGCCGCTGGTACTGTTGATCGCTGCGGTGATCAATCTTGCCGGTGCCGGAATATTGGTCTGGCGCATCAAGGCACTCGTTGCGGAAATGCCGTTCGCCGCAACGTTGCGACAACTCAAGGGCGAAGCACCTGAAAGCGAGTTGAAGCAATGAAGATGAGTCTATCCGCGCTCGACGGCGAAATCGTGGCGGTTGAACGCGCCATCGCCGCCGATCGAAAGCTGCTCGAACAGGCCTTCGTGGGCTATGTCGAAAACGTGCGCGAAACGGCGGTCTCCACCATTGCCTCGCCCAAGTTCCTGCTGGGCGCGCTGGGCGTCGGCTTCATCGCGGGGAAATTTCTGTTTCGTGGTCGAAAGCGTCGCAAGGGGGACAGCGCGCCGGTTAAAAGCGGCGTGCTCGGGCTGCTCGGCGCCGGTGCATTGTCGCTGGCGCAGGCGCAATTCGGCGGACCGGTCGGGCTGGTGCGCTGGATCACCACGCAAATCTATCAATTCAGACGTTCCGCACGACACGCTGCGGCGACGCGACAGGCGATGCCGCAGCCGGCAGTCATGCCGGTCGACGATTTGGGTTATACCGGCACGGAGGAACCGCCGGCCGCACTGTTGCGCCGCTGAAATCAGAGCACTAGTTTTTTTCCTCTCCCGCAGCGCGCTTTTTCTCCTTTTCATTTGATGCCGACGCATTTTTCTGCGGCGACTGGCGTACGCGTCGCGAGAATTCGCCGCAGTCGCTGTTCTCGCCGGGGCCGGTTTCGATCAGCGGAACGATTGCCAGCAGCGGGTTGACCAGACCCAGCGCAACGGCTGCTGCGCTCTTGGCGGCGAGCGGGCCGGGTTTCACGCCCGCACTCGGCTCCTTGAACGACCCTTCGATATGCAGCGGTGAGCGCAGGGCGAGAATGCTTTGATCCTTGGGGCGCGGATGAATGGTGATATCGAGATGCTCTTTCTCCATATCGATACGTCCGTCGCCGATGAATACGGTGTCCTGCGTATCGATGACGAACAGTTCCGTTTTCGCCAATCCGTGATCGATGTGCAGATCGGCAATGGCGCAACGCAGCGGTACGGGTTTGTCGCGAATGGTGAGGAACTTCACCACTTCCGCGATATCGAGGCCGGCGGCTTCGAGCAGGATCGCGCTCATCTGCCCGCCGTTCACCATGAGCGTCAGGTCGCCATCCGCGCTGCCCAGCAGTTTAGCAATTGAGTTGCCGCGCGCCTTGAGTTTGGCGCGACCGAACAGCGTGCCGGCGGCGACGTTCTGGCTGGTAATTTTGGGGAACAGCTTGGCGAGGTGGATCTGCCGTACATTGAAATCGGCCGCCGCCTGCGGCGGCTGCATTGTGGCGTCGAGCACGATATCCGAAACCACCTTGCCGCCGGCGACTTCGAAATTCAGCGGCTGCAGACGCAGGGTGGCGTTCTCGATTCTGAGATGCGTGGCGAGCGCGTTGATCGGCACGGCATCGGGGCGCTTCACCTGCTCCGCGCGATACCGCACGTCCGCATCCAGGCGCTTCCAGCTTTCCTTGGCAAGCGGCTTATCGGGCAAAACCTTGGTAGCGTTTTTGATGGCTTGCGCTTGTTTTTTCTGTTTGGGCGAGGCGCGTTCGCCATGGCCGGTCCTGGGCGGGGCACCGACCAGCGGGCCGAGGTCGTCGAAATCGAGCAGCTTGGACGATGCGTCGGCAGTCAGCAGCGCGCGTGGCTGTTTGATTTCGTATGTCAGGCTGCCCGACAGGTCGCTATCGCCGACGCGACCCTCGAAGGGTTCGAGCGACCAGGTGTTGTGCGCATTGCGCAAGCGTCCGCGCAGCGCGTAGGGCGGGCTCTCGGGCAACTCGATGTCGAGACGGTTGAGATCCGACAGGTCGTCGCCGGCAATGGTGAGCAGCATTTCGATGCCATCGACCCCGAGTGAAGTCAGTCGACCGGCCGCGGCGGCGGTGGTATCGCCGAGCGTGAGTGCGGCCGAGACGACGATTGGCGCATCGGGCGAGGGCAGCGCCGCAGGACTGTTGAGCACCGCTTCGATGTCGGCGTTGCGAACCTTGCCTGTGGCGCGCAGGGTGACGTTGGGGTTTGCCTCCGTTCCGCCTTCGGCACGCATGTCAAGTTCGATCCGTTGTTCGGTGTCGCGGAAACGGATGAGCGTGTTGCTGACGCGCACGTTGTTGATGACCGGCGGCGCTTCGCCCTTGTCTTCTTTCTGTTCCTTGCCGATCGCCCAGGTCGCACGTTCCCGATCCCGTTCGAGGCCGAGTTTCGCGTCGGCCAGTTCGAGCGATTTGATATGCGCGCGGCCGATGAGCAAAGGCAGCCAAGCGATGCATGCGCGCAGGTGTCCGGCGTCGATGAGATTTTCGGTTTCCGCCCAATCCGGATTGGCGATGCGTAATTCGTCCGCTTCGATGCGCAGACAACTGCGGATATCGATGTCGAGCCGGCCGATGGATACTTCGCGCCCCGTCATGCTTTCCACTTGCCGTTCGAGCAAACCGCGCAACCAGGCCGATTGGACGACCCATGCCACGCCTGCGATCAGCAGCGCGATGACGATCAGCGCGCCGAGGAATACGCGCTTCATTGCGACGGTGCGGAAGCAATGCGATCGGCGCGGATCTTGTTGTATTCGGCGCCCAGCAGTAGCACCTGCGTGCTGTAGAACACCCAGATAAGGATGACAACCAGCGAGCCGGCTGCACCGTACGCATCGGCCACGCCGGCCTTGCCGATATACAGGCCGATCACGTGCTTGCCGATCACGAACAACAACGCACTCAGCAGCGCGCCCGGCCACAATGTGACCTTACGCGGCTGGATCGACGGCAGAAAGCGCAGCAGCAGGACGAACAGCGCGGTGATGAGCGACAGCGAGACGATGGTATCGAGCAACAGCGCCAGTGTGCCCAGTAGCGGCGCCGAGGCGGACAACCATGCGGCGAACGCCGCCATGGCGGCACTGAGCGCAAGCGAGACCAGCGCGACGAAGCCCACTGCGAGCACCAGCGAAAACGAAACGATGCGTGCCTTCACCATCCACGACAGGCCGTGTTCGATCTGTTCGGATTCCTTGTTGATGGTGTCCAGCGCGTTGCGTAATTCGATGAAGACGCCCGTTGCGCCGACAAAAAGCGTGGCGAAGCCGAGCACGCCGGTGGTCCACTGTTTCGACTCGGCACTGCCCACCATGGCGCTGTCAAGCATGGTTTGCAGCGTCTGCCCGCCGCCTTCGCCAACCAATCCGCCGACCTGGCCCATAATCTGGTCTCGCGCCGCATCGACGCCGAACACCAGGCCGGCGATCAGCACGGCCATTGCCAGGAGCGGTGCAAGTGAGAAAATCGCATAGAACGCAACTGCGGCACCCAGGCGAAGCGCGTCATCGCCGTTCCAGGCGGACAACACCTGGATCGGCGTCCGCCACAGCGCTTTCAATCCGACCCACGCCGATCGTTGCGTGTGCCGGTCGGAAGACAGCGTATGCGTGCGCACTGTTGGCATGGGCGACCCGCTTTGCGCGGCGCGAAACGTCCTTGGCGATAGATGTCGGCAGCGCTGCAAGCGACATGCCGCAACAGAGGAGAACGTATTGGTGTTAGCCATCCAGGCGCTCGCGCGCGCCGGTCAGGTGAGTCAGCAACGACGTGATGTCATTGCATACAGGCTGCAACGCGGAGCGAATGCGGCGCTCGCTTTCGCCGTTTTCGTCATCACCCTCTCGGTCATCGGCTGGCTGTTCGGCATCGCTGAACTGCGCAGCCTCATTCCCGGCTGGCCCATGATGCATCCGGTCATGGCAGTGTTCGGCATCGGCGGTGCGGCGACGTTACGGTTGCTGACGCGCGACACGCCACGCGCGCGGCATGCGGCCTATGTCGTATGTGGAATCGCGCTGGTCGCCGAAGTGGTGTTGGTGGGCCTGTATGTCGAAGATGCTTCAACCGTGAACTCCGAAGCCACGTTCTATCCGGCTTTCATCGCGCTCGTGATGCTCATCGCGATCAGTCTCTATTTTTGTAATGCTCCCTGGGCGCGCCACAGCGCCCGTCTGTTCGCCGTTGCGGCCGGCGCACTCGCGGTCATCGGTCTGCTCGGCGTGACCTATCGACTCCTGCTCGAAATGCCGGCACTGGTCGAACTCTCGCTGGCCGGCGGCCTGTCGATCCTCGCGCTTGCCTTCGCGGTGGTGACCGGCCGGCCCGACGACTGG
>DATCWO010000084.1:0-3270 GCA_036566325.1 Burkholderiales bacterium
CAGATTGGCGATCTGTTGTCGTTCTACGCCGAGGTCATTCGCGTCGGCAACACCTCCGTCACCGTCAACGTCGAGGTGTATGCGCAGCGCAATCCGGAGGATATCGAGGTGGCGAAGGTCACCGAAGCGACGCTGACATACGTCGCGCTCGGTCACGACAAGCGACCGCGCCCGGTGCCGAAAGACTAGGGGCATTTCACCCCGACGAGGAACGGGGCTTGCTCCGCCGTCAATGCATACGCTGCGACGGCATGAATGACTCCACTCATCGTTCAGCGCCCTGCCGGCTTGTATTGCCCGGCGGGCGACTTCCATATCGACCCGTGGCAACCCGTCGACCGCGCAATCATCACGCACGCGCATGGCGATCACGCGCGTTTCGGCAGCGCACACTACCTCGCGACGCGCGATAGCGAAGCAGCGATGCGCATTCGTCTGGGCGACATTTCGCTGCAGACGCTTGCGTACGGTGAAGCGATTCGAATCGGTCAGGCCAAGGTCTCGCTCCATCCAGCCGGCCATGTGCTGGGCTCGGCGCAAGTCCGCGTCGAAGTCGATGGCGAAGTGTGGGTGGTGTCGGGCGACTACAAGCTCGAACGCGATCGCACCTGCGCGCCTTTCGAAGCGCAGCGCTGTCATACGTTCATCACCGAATCGACCTTCGGACTGCCGATCTATCGTTGGCGCCCGCAGCACGAAGTGATAACGGACATCAATACATGGTGGCGAGCCAATGCCGAAGCTGGGCGCGCCAGTCTGATATTCGCATACGCCTTCGGCAAGGCACAGCGCATCCTCGCCGGCATCGATGCGAGCATCGGTCCGATCGTTTGTCACGGCGCCGTCGCGGTGTTGAATCAGGCGTACCGCATGAGCGGCGTGGCGTTGCCGGAAACGAAGATGGCAGACGACATTGAAAAAGCCGTCCTCAAGCGCGCGCTGATCGTTGCGCCACCTTCTGCGCAATCGACACCGTGGTTGAAGCGCTTCGGCGATTACAGCGATGCCTTCGCTTCGGGCTGGATGCGATTGCGCGGCGCGCGCCGTCGGCGCGCGGTCGATCGCGGCTTCGTGCTATCCGATCACGCCGACTGGCCTGCCTTACAACAGGCGATTGCCGATTCGCGCGCCGAACGCGTGTACGTGACGCACGGCTATGTGCCGGTGATGGTGCGATGGCTGGAAGAACGCGGCATCGACGCGCACGCATTCGCCACTGAGTACAGTGGCGAGCTGGACGATTTCGCCCAAGAGATCGCAGCGGAATGAAAGCCTTCGCGCAGCTTTATGTCGCGCTGGATACGACCAACTCCACGCGCGCGAAACTCGACGCATTGAAGCAGTACTTCGCCACTGCAGACGCTGCCGACGCCGCATGGACACTTTATTTTCTCGCCGGCAACCGGCCGCGTCAGGTGGTGCCGACCAAAGTCCTGCGGCAGCTTGCCATCGAAGCGGCCAGTATCCCGGACTGGCTGTTCGAAGAGTCCTACCAGGCGGTAGGTGATCTTGCCGAAACCATTGCGCATCTGTTGCCCGATCCTGGCGCGGGCTCCGATCTCCCCCTCGCTCAATGGACCGAACATCGACTGTTGCCGCTACGTGAAATGAGGGACGAAGCATTGCGCGAACGCCTGCTTGCATACTGGGCCGAGCTGGATGACGCGGAACGCTTCGCCTGGAACAAGTTACTGACCGGGGCGTTTCGCGTTGGTGTCTCGAAATTGCTGGTGGTTCGTGCAGTCGCGGAAGTCGCACGGCTGGCACCGCGCATCGTCGCCGAGCGCCTTGCCGGCGAATGGACGCCGAGCGCGGATGCGTTTCGTTCGCTCATCGCCAAGGAGCATCTGTTTGCCTCCATTGCCCAGCCTTACCCTTTCTTTCTCGCGCATCCGTTGCAAGATGAGTTGGAATCGCTTGGAGATCCGCAAGACTGGCAGATCGAATGGAAGTGGGACGGCATTCGCGCACAACTGGTCCGGCGCGAAAACCAGAGCTTTCTATGGTCGCGCGGAGAAGAACTGATCACCGATCGCTTTCCTGAAATCGTTCACGCGGCCGAGGGCCTGCCCGATGGCACGGTGATCGATGGCGAAGTGCTCGCATGGACGGATGATGCGCCGCTGCCTTTCGCGCGCCTGCAACGCCGCATCGGGCGAAAGACGCTGACCGCCAGGATACTGGCCGAAGCGCCGGCCGCGCTGGTCACCTACGATCTGCTCGAGTACGCCGGCCAGGATATGCGCGCACAACCGATGGTCGAACGCCGAACGCAACTCGAAGCGTTGGTAGCGCGGCTGAACACGCCTCCAATTCGCCTGTCGCCCCTCGTGCAGGGAGAAAACTGGGAAACGCTCGCACTGTTGCGCGAACAGTCGCGCGAGCGCGGCGTCGAAGGCTTCATGCTCAAACGCTGCAACTCGCCCTATGGCGTCGGTCGGCCGCGCGGCGATTGGTGGAAATGGAAAATCGATCCTTACAGCGTCGATGCGGTCCTGATCTACGCTCAACGAGGGCACGGCAAGCGCGCAAGTCTCTACACCGATTACACCTTCGGGGTGTGGCAGGGCGAACGACTGGTTCCATTCGCAAAAGCCTATTCGGGATTGACGGATGCGGAGATTCTCGAAGTCGATGCCTTCATTCGGCAGCACACGCTGGAGAAATTTGGGCCGGTGCGCACGGTGAAGCCGCAGCTCGTGTTCGAAATCGGCTTCGAGGCCATCCAGCGTTCGACGCGTCACAAATCGGGTGTAGCCGTGCGCTTTCCTCGCATGCTGCGCTGGCGCCACGACAAGCCAATCGAAGACGCAGACACATTGCGGACATTGCTGGAGCTGGTGCCTGAATAGTGCCTCGCTCGATGAAAGCGTCTTGTTCCATCACGCCCATCGAGCAGATCTCCGCCTTGCGCCGGTTCTCTCTCCGGCCTGGCTGGACGGCCACGCGGCAATGGCTCTATAAGAGAGGCATCACCTACGTACCGTCGAAGACTTTGACAGGGTGCGGTGCAACAGCGGTTATGGCGATGGCACAATCCTGTCGCCCCGCGCAAAATCGCCGCGATTGGAAGCACCGATCGACAGCCGGTTCTGAAAGCGGTCATAACGCTTCCGGACGATTGAACGTGGCGGCGCTTGCCGCCAGAATGCGCGGTTCGGGCAGAATTGCGGCTCGCGTAAAAACTTAAAAATCGGGAATCAAGCTCAATGCCCACTGATCTGGAAATCGAAGCCCGCGGCGAAAAACTGGTGCTCCTGCCCGAGCGCG
>DATCWO010000133.1:0-4409 GCA_036566325.1 Burkholderiales bacterium
CATCGGTCTGTTTCGCCCGGGCGGCGACTTCAGTCTCAGCGTTGCCATCCGCACGCTCGAAGTCGAACCTGACGGCAGCGGACGATTGGGCATCGGCGGCGGCATCGTCGCCGACTCGGACCCCGATCGCGAATACGAAGAATGTCTGGCCAAGGCGCGCTTCGCCATCGATCTGCCGGCCGAATTCGAACTGATCGAAACGCTGCGCCTGGAACCGCAAGAGGAAGCACCTTATCCGCTGCTGTCCTGGCATCTCGAACGATTGCGCGACTCGGCCCGTCATTACGATTTCGCTTACGACGAAACGCGCGTGCTCGAGGCGCTGAATAAAACACGGCGCGATACCGGCGCGCAGCCGCAACGCGTGCGACTCACGCTGGACAAGTCGGGGGCGATAGCCGTTCGCGCCGTTCCCCTGCTGCCGCCCGCCGCCGAGATGCTCACCGTGGCGATCGCCGACGACAGGGTCGACTCACGCAATCCTTTTCTGCACCACAAAACGACCGTGCGCAGTCAGTACAACGACGCACTGAAGCGTATCGAGACGCTGCCCGGCTGTTTCGACCTGCTGTTTTTCAATGAACGCGGCGAATTGACCGAAGGCGCGAGAACCAACGTCTATATCGTCCGCGATGGACGCTGGTATACGCCGGCGCTGGCGTGTGGTGTGCTGAACGGGGTGATGCGGCGCGCATTGTTGGCGACGCACGAGCCGCGCATCGAAGAACGCACATTGCTGCGGGAAGATCTGGAATCGGCGGACGAGCTGTATTTATCGAATGCCGCACGCGGACTGTTTCGCGTACGACTAATAAACGCAAGGTTTTGAGTTTTTTATTCTCGACTCTCGGCGCTCGGCTCTCCGCTCTTGGCTGCTTTCTTGCGGTATTCCTCGCGCAACTGACTCGCCTCGCGAAACTCCGGACGGATCTGATCCGCTGCGGTAGGTCGAACATCGGCATGGCGCTGAGTCAGCATCGGTGTTTCGGATCGTGGCGCCTGCGGCGTCACCCGGTCCAGGCGCTGCAACCGGTCACGTAAACGACGCAGATCGTCTGCCGTGCAACGGCCGTGGTAATAACAGGCATCGTAGGGATAACCATAACGAGTCCGATCGACGGGAATGCCGTCGCCGTACAGTCCGGCCTGCGCCGGCAGGGTCGAACAGCCAAGCAGAACAGCACTCCACAGCAGACGCACACAGCGCCTTCGCCGCAACGTCCCAGGCGGGAGGCAAACGGTTTTCACCGCCCGCCTGCGCCCGGGCGCATTTCAAAAATCGTCGTCACTCTCGGCATCGACATCGGTAGTCGCATCGACCGACTCGGCGTTGCGCACGAGGTGGCACGCCAGCAATTGATCGGCAAGACTCGGCATGATGGGTACCCGCTCGCCGGCCTGCAGACGGCGCGACAGGTGTAGAAAGCCGGTGCCGTTCGAGCGCATGGTGCTCATGGATTCCATTTTTGACCCCCTCCGTAGCGATTGGCTTACGCACCATGCAAAGCAGCACCCATGCCTACCCATACAGCGAGGGACAAGGCGGTTGCGCCATGCGAGCAGCAGCGCACATTCCGGGGATCGGAGATGAGTAGAGTGTGAACTACGCGGCGGTTGCGCGAGAGGGACGCACGCTCGGAAAGCGATGCGTGCATCCGGGCTCCGGAACCAGCGCGCCGTGCAGCGTCCACAAATGACAACGGCGCGCAGAAATGACAAGGGCCCCGCAGGGCCCTTGTCATGGGAGAACGTGCGACCGATCAGCCATTGGCGCGACGGCGGTACTCGCCGCTGCGGGTATCGATTTCGATCATGTCGCCGGTTTCGCAGAACAGCGGCACGGAGACTTCGAAGCCGGTGGCGAGCTTGGCCGGCTTCAGCACCTTGCCCGAGGTATCGCCACGCACGGCCGGCTCGGTGTAGATAATTTCGCGCACCAGCGATTGCGGGATATCCACTGAAATCGCCTTGCCGTTGTAGAACACCACCTCGCACGGCATGCCGTCCTCGAGATAGCTGAGCGCATCGCCCATGTTGTCCTTCTCGACTTCGTACTGGTTGTACTCGCTGTCCATGAAGACATACATGGGGTCGGCAAAATACGAATAGGTGACGTCCTTGCGTTCCAGCATGACCATGTCGAACTTCTCGTCCGCGCGATAGACGTTCTCGCTACCGGCGCCGGTCAGCAGGTTCTTGAACTTCATTTTCACGACCGAGGCGTTGCGGCCGGATTTGCTGAACTCGGCCTTCTGCACCACCATCGGGTCATTGCCGAGCATGATGACGTTGCCTACACGTAATTCCTGAGCGATTTTCATAGCTACCAAAGTCCTGCCCGACTGCAC
Organism: Burkholderiales bacterium; assembly: GCA_036566325.1. Taxonomy (GTDB): domain Bacteria; phylum Pseudomonadota; class Gammaproteobacteria; order Burkholderiales; family SG8-39; genus ZC4RG42. The sequence goes on from DATCWO010000133.1 coordinate 2,349, forward strand.
CGCCGGGGCGTTGGTTCCGCCCATGGGCGGAGGTTGAATGCATTGCCCGCGGAAATCCCGCAGGTTTCAAAAAGCCGCGTATTTTACTTGTCCTTGCGCGAATTTGACCAGCGCGGCCGCCAACTCGGGGCCCCGTTCGCACATTTGTGTCCAGATCCGGGCGTGGTTTTGCGCCTCGCGGGCATGCACTTGCCAGTGATTCCATGCTTCGGCGATGTCCGGTGCCCCGGGTACGCCGTTCCAGGCCTCATGCAGCGCACGCGTCGTTGCGACAGCTGCTTCCGCCTGTTCCGCAGACGCCGAACAATAGCGATCAAGAAAGGCCGCCAGCTTGACGTGGTGCGCGTGCTCGGCCTGCGGATAGATATGCCAGACCAGCGGACGGGCGGCCCACTGGGCACGGACGAAGGAATCCTCGCCGCGCACAAAATTGAGATCGCAGGCCCACAACAGGTGGTCGTAGCCCGGCTGATCGGTGAACGGCAGGATCCGCACCGCCAAAGCGCCGCGCTCAAAACGATCGCCCGGCGGCGCCTCAACGGCGCCGAAAAAACCAGCGATCTGCACCCCTGCCCGTCCTTCGGGAACCAGACAGGTCACGGATTGCGGACCCTCCGACCAGGCGTCGAGCAGTCCGGGCAACGCCGGATTGTCATAGCAGAACAGCGAAACGCGCAGTTCATCGGGCCGCCTCGCCGGCACGCCGTGCTGCTCCCAAAAAGCCGTCAGCGCCTGTGGATCGCGCTGGAATGCTTCGCGTGCTTCGATCAGTCCGCGCTCGCGCAGCAGGCCACCAGTCCGCTCGTCGAAGCCGGGAAAAAAGAAATGCTTGCGCAGCGGCAGGCGCGGATGCGGCGACGGCAGGCCGTGGCAGCCGTTGACCCAGTCTTCAGCGCTCAGATATTCGAGGTTGATCCACACCGGCGCGGGGCTTTTACGTGCCATGGCCGCGAGATAAGTCTCCGGCAGCGCGCAACCGAAGGCCTCGATGACGACCTCCGCCGGTTCGACCTCGGCAAAAGGCATGGTCCAGGCGCGCACTTCGACGCCTTCGCGCATTTGCACGGCGGCAGTCGTATCCGCATCGTGGTCGAGCACGGCAAACGCCTGCATGTCGTCGATCCATAAACGGACTGGAATGCCATGCTCACGCACGAGAGCGCGTGCAAGCCGCCACGAAAAACCGACATCGCCGTAGTTATCCACGACGGAACAGAACACGTCCCACATGGTGCGCATGATAAAGGCAGGCGGGGTCTAAGCGCTGAGAGCGGAAGCGATCAACCACGATCGATCGGCGTTCTCGGTAAGCCGCGTCGCGACGTGATCAGGGATCCAGTCGTTTGTTCTGACTGATTCTCGACGCAACCCGCTTGCGGCCGTATAGCGGCATGGGGGTTGCATTGCAGTCCTGATATAAGCGCCCTTGCCAACTCATAATGAATATCGCGCGCCTGAATTGGGGCTGTGGTCCGCGGCCCATGCCGGGCTGGATCAATCTGGATATGCTCGACATCGAAGGCATTGACCTGTGCTGCGACCTTCGCCTCGGCATTCCCCTATCCGACAATGTGTTCGATTATGCCGTTGGCATTCATGTTCTGCAGGACCTCACCTGGAAAGAACTGCCGACCGCGCTCGCTGAAGTGCGACGCGTGCTGAAGCCGCATGGCGTGCTGCGTCTCGGTCTTCCGGATCTGAATCGCGCAATCGATGCCTATCGGCGCGGCGAGCCGCAGTACTTCTACATCCCGGACGAAGACGCACGCAGTCTGGGCGGCAAACTCGTGACACAACTCGTCTGGTACGGCTCGGTACGTACTCCCTTTACGGAAGACTTCGCACAAGAGTTACTCGAAGACGCCGGATTCGGGCATATCCGTCCCTGCGCATTCAGGCAAACGCACAGCGAGTATGAAGCCATCGTGGCGCTGGACAATCGCGAGCGCGAAAGCTTCTACATGGAAGCGCGTAAATGACTGCGCTCGGTCGTTTACTCGTCGTCTCGCCGCATCTTGATGATGCCGTGTTCGCCTGCGGCGGCGTGTTGGCGTCGTACCC
>DATCWO010000004.1:0-6285 GCA_036566325.1 Burkholderiales bacterium
CGAACTGGTGGATCTCGAATTCGGCGCGCGCGGCTTTTTTCGTGTGTTCATCGACCATCCGGCCGAGAAGAATGCGCACATCACGGTCGAGGATTGCGAACTGGTGACGCGGCAACTGCAACGCGTGCTGCCGGTCGAAGGGATCGACTACGACCGGCTGGAAGTGTCCTCGCCGGGACTGGACCGGGTGCTGAAGAAACCTGCGGATTTCCGCCGCTTTGCGGGGGAACAGGCCGAAGTGCGATTGCGTGTGCCGCTGGAAGGCCGGCGTCGCTTCACCGGCGTGGTGCAGGGCGCGAGCGACGAAGTGCTCGAACTGAATATAGACGGGACAGTGTTTAACTTTCCCTTCACGAATTTGGATAAGGCAAGGCTGGTGCCGAAGCTGTAGGCCGTCGGCACTACTGCATCGGACATTGGTGGGAGATTGAGAGCATGAGCCGCGAACTGCTGCTATTAGTCGACGCGCTGGCACGCGAAAAGAACGTACAGAAAGACGTGGTCTTCGGCGCGCTCGAACAGGCGATCGCTTCGGCGACCAAGAAGCGCTTCAGCGAAGACGTTGACGTGCGCGTTGCGATCGATCGCGAAACCGGCGACTTCGAGTCGTTCCGGCGTTGGCAGGTGGTTGCGGACGAAGCCATCGAGAATCCGGCGGCACAGATCAAGTTGTCGGACGCACAGGAAGACGACGCCGATATCGAGCCCGAGGATTACATCGAAGAGGCGCTCGAGCCGATCGAGTTCGGTCGCATTGGCGCGCAGGCGGCCAAGCAGGTCATTCTGCAGAAAATCCGCGATGCCGAGCGCGAGCAGATCCTGCAGGACTTTCTCGGACGCGGCGACAAGCTGGTGACCGGCTCCATCAAGCGTATGGAGCGCGGCAATGCAATTGTCGAATCCGGTCGGGTCGAAGCGATCCTGCCGCGCGACCAGGTGATTCCCAAAGAAAACCTGCGCGTGGGCGATCGCGTGCGCGCCTATCTGCTGCGCATCGACCGCAATTTGCGCGGACCGCAACTGGTGCTGTCGCGCACGGCGCCGGAATTCATCATGGAACTGTTCCGCCTCGAAGTGCCGGAAATCGAGGAAGGGCTGCTGGAGATCAAATCGGCGGCACGCGATCCGGGTGTGCGCGCCAAGATTGCGGTGTTCACCAACGACAAGCGTATCGACCCGATCGGCACCTGCGTCGGTATGCGCGGTTCGCGCGTGCAGGCGGTGACGCAGGAACTGGCCGGCGAACGCGTGGATATCGTGTTGTGGTCGGCCGATCCGGCGCAATTCGTGATCGGCGCATTGGCGCCGGCGGATGTCGTCTCGATCATCGTCGATGAAGAGAAGCACGCCATGGACGTCGTGGTGGACGAAGAAAACCTCGCCATCGCGATCGGCCGCAGCGGGCAGAACGTGCGCCTTGCGTCCGAGCTCACCGGCTGGCAGATCAACCTCATGACCGAGGAAGAATCGAAGCAGAAGAACGAAGAGGAGAGCGCCACCATTCGTTCGCTGTTCATGGAAAAGCTCGATGTGGACGAGGAGGTCGCCGACATCCTGATTCAGGAAGGCTTCACTTCGGTTGAAGAAGTGGCTTACGTGCCCATTACCGAAATGCTCGAGATCGAATCGTTCGACGAAAACATCGTCAATGAACTGCGCAGCCGTGCGCGCGATTCGCTGCTGGTCCAGGCAATCAGGAGCGAAGAGCAGGTTCAGGACGTCGATCAGGATTTGCTGCAGCTCGAAGGCATGGACAGCGAACTGGCGATCAAACTCGCCGCCGGTGGCATCAAGACGCGCGACGATCTGGCCGATCTCGCCGTCGACGAACTGACCGAAATGACCGGTATCGACGAGGACCGTGCGAAGGCGCTGATCGTGAAAGCGCGCGCGCACTGGTTCGAGCCGGAACAAGGTTAAGGATTTGCAGAAGCAGGGGGATAACCCTTGTCCATGCCCACTATCAGGAAGCTCGAAAAATGAACGTCTAGAGCTTCAGGTTTTTGATGAATCAAGGCCGCACGCCTTGATTGGAGATTGTTGAATGGCACAAACCAGCGTTGCTCAGTTTGCGGGCGAGCTCAAGGTAGCACCGACGGTGTTGCTTGAGCAGCTTCGCGCTGCCGGGGTCGAGAAAAGCGTGGCCGAAGATGTGCTGAGCGAACAGGACAAGGCGAAGCTTCTCGATTACCTGCGCAAGGGGCATGGCCCCGGGGAATCGAAGAACAAGATCACCCTGACGCGCAAGCAGACCTCCGAAATCAAGAAAGCGGATTCCAGCGGCAAGTCGCGCACCATCCAGGTGGAAGTGCGCAAGAAGCGCGTGTTCATCAAGCGCGATGCGAGCGAGGGCAGCGTAACGCCGCTCGAGGTTGTGGAAACGGTCGCCACGCCGGCGCCCGAGCCGACCCCGGTGGTCGCTGCGCCCACGCCGGTCATGCCGGAACCTGCACCTGCGCCCGCGCCTGTTCCTGCACCTGAAGTCGAAGCTGTGGCCGTGCCTGAGCCCGAGCCTGCGGTTAAAGCCAAATCTACCGCTGCGCCTGCGCCCGCACCGACTCGCATATCAATGCTCGATCCGAAAGAAATCGAGCTGCGCAAGGAAGAACAGCGTCGCCACAAGGAACTGGCTGCGCGCCAGGCCGCTGAATTTGCCGAGCGCCTCGAACGCGATCGCAAGCATGCCGAACAGCGCAGCGCCGAGCAGCGCGCCGCGGAGGAACAAGCGCGCAAGGCGGCCGAGCCGCAACCGGCCGCACCGGCAACCCCAACGACAACGACAACGACGCTGCATCGTCCGAAAACCGCGCCCGCCGGTGACAAGAAGGCCGCCAAGAAACCGGCCAAGACCGTTACGGTGTGGAAGGATGAAAGCGCCAAGAAACGCGGTCTCAAGACACGCGGCGACAGTTCGGGTGCGTCGGGTTGGCATGCCAAAGGCGGTCGCCATCGCGGTGGCGGCGAAGTGGCGAATGCCGCGCCGGCCGAATTCGTCGTGCGTGACATTCATGTGCCGGAGACTATTACCGTCGCCGATCTTGCGCACAAGATGGCGGTCAAGGCAGCCGAACTCATCAAAGTATTGATGAAGCTGGGTCAGATGGTGACCATCAACCAGGTGCTCGATCAGGAAACGGCGATGATCGTGGTTGAGGAAATCGGTCACAAGGCCATTGCAGCCAAGCTCGACGATCCCGAGGCGTACCTGGTCGAGGATGCCGAGCACACGGAAGCGGAGTTGCTGAACCGCGCTCCGGTCGTCACGGTGATGGGCCACGTCGATCATGGCAAGACCTCGTTGCTCGACTACATCCGGCGCACCAAAGTCGCTGCCGGTGAAGCGGGCGGTATCACGCAGCACATTGGCGCATACCACGTGAAAACGCCGCGCGGCGTGATCACTTTCCTCGATACGCCTGGCCACGAAGCGTTCACCCTGATGCGTGCGCGCGGCGCCAAGGTGACCGATCTGGTCATCCTGGTGGTCGCTGCGGACGACGGCGTGATGCCGCAAACGATCGAGGCGATCAACCACGCCAAGGCCGCCAATGTGCCGATCGTGGTGGCGATCAACAAGATCGACAAACCGGATGCGAATCCCGAGCGGGTGAAGCAGGAACTGGTGGCGCAGAACGTGCTGCCGGAAGAATACGGCGGCGACTCGCCTTTCGTCGAAGTGTCGGCCAAGATCGGCACGGGCATCGACGACCTGCTCGAAAACGTGCTGCTGCAGGCGGAAGTGCTGGAACTGAAAGCGCCCGTCGAGGCGCCGGCCAAAGGTATCGTCATCGAAGCGCGCCTGGACAAGGGCAAGGGTCCGGTCGCGACCGTGCTGGTGCAATCCGGCACGCTGAAGCGTGGCGACATGATTCTCGCCGGCGCGGTGTTCGGTCGTATTCGCGCCATGCTGGATGAGAACGGCAAAGCGGTGCAAAGCGCCGGTCCTTCGATTCCGGTCGAAATCCAGGGGCTTTCGGACGTGCCGAATGCCGGTGACGAACTCATGGCGCTGGGCGACGAACGCAAGGCGCGCGAAATCGCGCTGTTCCGTCAGGGCAAATTCCGCGACGTCAAACTGGCGAAACAGCAGGCCGCCAAGTTGGAAAACATTTTCGATCAGATCGGCGAGGCGAGCACATTGGCGCTGGTCATCAAGGCCGACATGCAGGGCTCGCAGGAAGCGCTGGTGCATTCGCTGGTCAAGCTCTCCACCGACGAAGTGAAAGTGAACGTCGTGCACGGCGGGGTCGGGGCCATTACCGAATCAGACATCAACCTTGCGCTGGCTTCGAAAGCCGTCGTTATTGGCTTCAATACGCGCGCCGATGCGGCTGCCCGCAAGCTGGCCGAGAGTTCGGGCGTCGACATTCGCTACTACAACATCATCTATGACGCAGTGGATGAAGTGAAAGCGGCGATGTCCGGCATGCTCGCACCGGAGAAGCGCGAAGCAGTTCTGGGTCTTGTGGAAATCCGTCAGGTATTCCGCATCACCAAGATCGGCACGGTTGCCGGTTGCTATGTGCAGGAAGGGCTGGTGCGCCGTGGTTCGCTGGTACGCATCCTGCGCGACAACGTGGTGATCTTCACGGGCGAACTGGATTCGCTCAAGCGCTTCAAGGACGACGTGCGCGAAGTGAAGGCCGGTTTCGAGTGTGGCTTGTCGGTGAAGAACTACAACGACCTTCAGGTCGGCGACCATCTCGAGGTTTACGAGATTCAGGAAGTCGCGCGTAGTCTGTAGCCTGCCGCTCGAACCAGTGTTCCGATGACCGAGGCGTACAGGAACGACTGTCGCTTCGGGTCACGCATCGTTCAATGCATTGATCACCGTGCCTTCTTGAAGAATCCCAGCTATGGCTAACCCGACCCGTCTACGCCGTGTGGCGGACCAGATCCAGCGCGAGCTGTCCGAGCTTTTGCGCCTGGAAGTGAAGGATCCGCGCATTGGCATGGTGACCCTGACCGGTGTGGAAGTGTCGCCCGATTTCGCTCACGCCAAGGTGTATTACACCTCGCTGTCGGCGCAGGGACGCGAGGAGACGCTGGACGGCTTGCAGCGCGCCGCCGGTTTTCTGCGCAGCCAGCTCGGTCCGCGCCTGCGCATCCACAACACGCCCGAACTGCATTTTCAGTACGACGCCTCCATCGAAGAGGGCGTGCGGCTGTCGAATCTCATCGACGAAGCCGTCAAGGACAGCGCTCTCGACGACAACAAGGAATGACCGGCAGCGCGTCTCCGAAAATCGCGCGTCGTCGCGTGGACGGTGTGCTGCTGCTGGACAAGCCGCATGGCATGAGCTCGAACATGGCGTTGCAGAAGGCGCGACGTCTGTATGCCGCGGAACGGGCAGGGCACAGTGGAACGCTCGATCCGCTCGCCACCGGCCTGCTCCCGGTCCTGTTTGGAGAAGCCACCAAATTCGGCAGTGAGTTGCTCGACGGCGACAAGCGTTATCTGGCCGAAGTGGCTTTCGGTGTGTGCACCACGACGGGGGACGCCGAGGGCGACGTGGTTTCCACCCGGCCCGTTGAGGTCAGCCTGGCGCAACTCGAAGCCGCGGTGCAACGCTTCATCGGGCCCATCCGGCAGGTGCCGCCGATGTATTCGGCGCTCAAGCACGCCGGCCGTCCGTTGTATCACTACGCACGCGCCGGACAGCATATCGAACGCGCCGCGCGCGAGGTCACCATCCATGCGTTGCGCATCGAAGCATTTGACGGCAAGCGTGCGGTATTGAATGTTCACTGCTCGAAGGGCACTTATATCCGCACGCTCGGTGAGGATCTCGGCGAAGCGCTTGGATGCGGCGCGCATCTGGCCGGGTTGCGACGGACAGGCGCCGGGCCCTTCAGCATCACGGATGCGCTGACGCTGGAAAATCTCGAACAGCTCGCTCCCGAGCAACGCGATGCGAAGCTGCTGCCGGTCGACCTGCTGGTGCAGCATCTGCCGCGACTGGACCTGAGCGCCGATCAGGCGCGGCGTCTCAACATGGGTCAGGCACTGGCTGACGTGGAGCCGATTACCGGCCGTGTTCGCGCTTATTTGGGCGAATGTTTTCTCGGCGTGGCCGAGCGCGATGCCGCCGGTGTGCTGCGAGCCAGGCGGCTATTGCGCACAGGTGCGTGATTGAGCAGGTTCCGGGCGCTTAAAGCTTGTGAAAGTCCCTGATACAAGGGTAAAATCCCGCGCTTTCCAAGCGACAAAATTAACCGAGATAGGCATGGTAGCGACCACCGCGCAAAAAGCGCAACTCATCCAGACTTACCAACGCAAGGCCG
>DATCWO010000242.1:0-4618 GCA_036566325.1 Burkholderiales bacterium
AAGCCGGCCTTGAACAGCTTCGACACCGCATAGCCTTCCCAGATGGTCCACTGGCCGGAGCCGAATATGGCGACGCCCGTCGGCCCCTTGGCTTTCAGCGCGCGCTTGAATTGTTCGGCCATCACATCGAAAGCCTTATCCCAGGACACCGGCTCGAATTCGCCGTTCTTGTCGTAGCTGCCGTCCTTCATGCGCAGCAGCGGTGTGGTGAGGCGGTCCGCGCCGTACATGATTTTGGAAAGAAAGTAGCCTTTGACGCAGTTGATGCCGCGATTGACTTCGGCCTGCATGTCGCCGTGCGTGGCGACGACGCGATTGTCCTTGACCGCCACGGTGACGCCGCAGCCGACACCACAGAATCGACAGGGCGCCTTGGACCACTTCAACTCGGTCTGGGTGGGATCGGTGACGAGGTTCTGGGCCAGGCCAGGAAGCGGGATACCGCCTGCGGCGGCGGCCGCTGCGGCAGCCGACTGTTTGATGAAAATTCTGCGTGCTTCATCCATGGCGGCTTCCTTGTAATGTAATGGTGGATTGGCCTGGTGGCAGGTCCGAACCCGAACGCTCGGCCGGGTACGTAATCAACTGCCTGGGGGACCGGCAATCAACTGGTACATCCACACGATGAAGCCGTAACCGCCGACGATCATGACGGCAAGAAGCGGGGCAACGATGGCGACAAGAACGAAAAGCGTGCCGAGTTCCTGCGTTGCGACGGTTTCGGATCCGGTTTCGCTCATAATGCCCCCGAAGATGACGATCACTGGCGTGCAACATCCATGCCGTTCGAGTGCTGCCCAAAGAAGGTTCGAAAAATGGTTGCTGCGATAAAGGTGCTCGCGCTGCTGGCTGGGAAGACTCAGCCATTAGGAGACACGGGTGAGCAGAGTGCGATCAACAAGCAGCCGCTGAGCGGGCGCGGGCAGATCACCGAGACCGGATTGCTCGGCGATGAGCAGGGCGATCGCAAGCTGCACGGCGGCACGGAAAAGGCGCTACATCATTACGCGCGCGACCACTACGCGTTCTGGCGCGAGGAACTGATGCCGGCGCCGTCGGTTCTCGATGCGCCCGGCGCATTCGGCGAAAACATCTCCACGCTCGGCATGACCGAAGCCGATGTATGCATCGGCGATGTGTATGCGCTGGGCAGTGCGTTGCTCCAGGTCTCGCAGGCGCGGCAGCCCTGCTACAAATTGAACGTGCGTTTCGGCTGGCGCCAGATGGCGCGAACGGTGCAGCGGACCGGCCGCACCGGTTGGTATTACCGTGTGTTGCGTATGGGCATCGCTGAAGCGGGCGATGAACTCGTGCTGGAGGAACGCCCGCATCCGGACTGGTCGCTCGCGCGCATGCTGCATGTGTTCTATGTCGATACGCTTAACATGGACTCGCTGCGCGAGATCGCCGCGCTGGAAGCACTGGCGCCGAACTGGAGAAAGCTGGCGCGGCGTCGGCTGGAGAACGGCAGCGTGGAGAGCTGGGCGCTACGGCTGGGCGAAGCGTCGGGCGTCAAGTGACGGCTTGGGATCGCATACCCATGCCGGTGGCGCGCATTTCGCTGGAACGTACGCGGGGTTATGCTGGGACAGGCGGCCGAAAAGGGAAAACCTGTCATGCGTCAGTTGAAGTTGATTTCGTCCCGCGACGAAGCGGGCAATATCAGGACGTTCGTCTTTGAAGCGGACGGTGTGGAATGGACGGCGGGGCAGCACGACTCGTTTGTGCTCCCGCAGGCCGGCGCCGATAAGGCCGACAACAAACGATGGTTCACGATTTCCTCGGCGCCGAGCGAAGGGAAAGTCAACATCTCCACGCGCATTTCCAACAGCGCGTTCAAGCAGGCACTCAATCGCCTGCAGCCCGGCGAAACGATCGATGCGCTCGGCATAGCGGGCAAATTCACCTGGGAAGAAGAGTCGCCGACGCCGGTGGTACTGGTGGCCGGTGGCATCGGCATCACGCCGTTTCGCAGCATCCTCATCGAACGTCACGCGCGCGGCAAGGCGTTGAATGCCACATTGCTGTACTTCGGCCGGGACGATAACTTCGCGTTTCGCGATGACTTTCAAAAACTCGCTGCGCTGCACCCGGAATTGACAGTGCGCTATCTGATCGGTGAGCCGATCACCGCCGATAAAATCATCGAGCTGGCGCCGCTTGCGGAAAAGGGTACGGTCTATCTGTCGGGCCCGGAGCCGATGGTGACCAACGTCGGCAACGCATTCAAGGAACGCGGTGTGGCACTCAAGCAGGACTGGTTTCCCGGCTATAACGAGCAGAACTACTAGCGGATCGGCAGCGTGCCGACGGCATTTCAGTTTTCCGCCGTTCGCGCCGCGTAACCTTTTTCGCTTGCATATACCGCGACTTGCACGCGGCTGCTGAGATTCAGTTTGCGCAGAATGTGCTGCACATGAATTTTCACCGTGCTTTCCGCGACGCCAAGCCGGCGCGCGATTTCCTTGTTGCTCGCGCCGCTGGCGATGAGTTGCACGATTTCCTTTTCACGCGGTGATAGCGCCCCGGGCGCCGGCTGCGATTTCGCGCCTGGGGTCGGCGGTCCGCCATCACGCAGTTCGTTGACGAGTTTGTGCGTCATGCGATCAGAAATAGCCGCTTCGCCGGCAAGCGTGCGACGAATCGCGCCGACCAGCGCTTCGCTCTCGATGTTCTTCAGCAAATAACCATCTGCGCCGGCGCGCAATGCGCTGACCAGATCATTGGCGTCTTCGGATATCGTGAGCATGAGGATGCGACTGGCCGGCGATGCTTCGCGCAGTGCCGGCAGCGCCTGCACGCCGCTGATGCCCGGCATGTGCAGATCGAGCAGCACGATATCCGGATGCAGTTGCGCAGCCTGCTTGATGCCCTCGTGCGCATCGGCGGCATCGCCCGCGACCTCGAATCCGGGTTCCATGCTCAGCAGCGCCACCAGGCCCCGACGCATGAGCGTGTGGTCGTCGATGATGAGGACGCGGATGGTAGTTTGCATCGTAGTTCCTAAGCGACTTGTTGGGCTGCAAGCGGTACGCTGAGTTCGATTTCGGTGCCGGCGCCGGGCGTGGAACGCACCTGCAGCACACCGCCCGCGCGCTGGCTGCGCTCCTGCATGATGCGCAGGCCCACGTGTTCGTCGTGGCGCGCGACAAGCGGATCGAAACCTTTACCGTCGTCGCGCACACGCAGGCGATAGGTCGGCCCGCGCTCAAGGCCGATCTCGACCTGCGTGCAGGCCGCATGCTTGCGGATGTTGGACAGCGCTTCCTGCGCGATGTGAATGAGCTGTAGTTCGCGGTCGGGCGATAGCGCGGGTGCGTTGCCGGTGATGGTAAACGCGACCGGAATGCCGGTCTGTCGCTCGAAGCGCGCGAACACGCTGCGCAGCGCATCGTCCAGGCTGTCAGTGCCGACGCGGGTGCGAAAGTGGGTCAGCAGTTCGCGCACATCGGCATAGCACTCCTGCACGCCGGTCTTGATTTCGCCGAGGTGTTTGCCGGCGCGTGTCTGATCGCCGTGGCCGAGCGCGTCGCTGAGCATCTGCGTCTGCAGATTGAGGAACGCGAGCGACTGCGCGATCGAGTCGTGCAGCTGCTGCGCCAGGTGGTTGCGCTCTTCGAACACCGCGACCTCCCGGTCGCGCTCGATCAGGCGCAGGTTTTCGATGGCGACACCCAGATGCTGTCCGAGCGTTTCGAGCAGATGTTTTTCCTCCGACGCCAGTTCTCGCGCGGTAAGGAAGAACAGATTGAAAACGCCGATCGCGGCATGGCGGAATTCGACCGGCACGGCGAGGACGGCGCGGAAGCGTTCGTTGCGACAATGCGGCAGGGTGAGCGCGTTATTGGAGTCTCTGATCAGGTGAATCACCGAGCGGGTCTGCTGGATCGCTTGTCCACAGCCGCACTGGTCGTCCGGTATGCAATGTTCGGCGTCGAGGAATTCGGTCGAGACGCCGTCCGATGCGGTGATATGCACGGCGCCGTCGTGAATATTGCGCAGCCGCACTGCGCCACCGGTGGCGTCGAAGGCGCGCACCACGCGGGCGACGAAACCTCTGCTCAGTTCATCGACCGTTTGCGCCGTGCTGAGAAAGGCGGTCATGTCGTAGAGCATGGCGAGCTGTTCATTCTGGCGCGCGAGATCGCGCGTCTTGGCCTCCACGCGCGCTTCAAGCGTGCGGTATGCCGTTTCCCGCGCCGCTGCCATTTCGTTGAAACCCTGCGTCAAGGCACCGAATTCGTCATTCGATTCCACCGGCAGGCGCACCGAAAGATCGCCGCTGCGCATGCGTGCAATGCCGTCGGTGAGGCGCGAGGTGGGCCGGATCACGAACATGAACGACAGGTAAATCAGCGCGACGGTGCCGGCGATGGCTAACGCAAGCAGGCCGAGTTGGGCCGCGCGCAGCAGATCCGTGGAGGCGGCATTGGCGTGTTCCACGCGCTTGACCAACTCATCCACTGTAAGAACGAATCCGTCCACTTCGGCGAGCGAAACGGCCTGCGCCGGATCGATCAGACGCAGCTTGAGATTGGCCCAATCCCATTCGATCTGTTGCAGTTGTTCCCTGACCGGGGTCGCGGCGGGCAGCGCCAGCGGGCGTGTCGGATCGCCG